>NZ_JASDDF010000006.1:0-144484 GCF_030407535.1 Pseudoalteromonas sp. APC 3224
CAGTAGTGAAACGAAACAGCGCCGATGATAGTGTAGCATTTGTTATGTGAAAGTAGGTCATTACCAGGCTCCAAATACAAGAAAGCCCGATTCGAAAGAGTCGGGCTTTTTTACGTCTACAGAAAAGTGAAAATATTAGCCGTCAGCCGTCAGCCGTCAGCTATCAGTTGCACTGCGTTAATCAGACAACCGTAGCGTGGGTTGAGTATCACGAAACCCAAGGATAAAAGAACACGAAGAACACGACAGAGGATGAGAGCGTAGCATTTGTTATGTGGCTCTCTCCATCGCTGTGGGCACTAAGACATTCTACTGCGTTGTCGCTACGAAGTAGCGCACCGACTCCAAATACAAGAAAGCCCGACTCGAAAGAGCCGGGCTTTTTTACGTCTGCAGAAAAGTGAAAAACAAATGTAAAAGGTTAAAGGTATTAGGCTAAAGGAAGATAATTGATCAGAGCCGATTCCAGGACATACTACTTTGCTGTCGCTTCGAAGTAGCACACCGACTCCAAATGTAAGAGAAGTGCAAAGCATTCGGCTTTAGGTAAAATAAGCCCTGCTTTACGCTGACCTCCTATTAACTTCTCTTGTATGGTGATCCTCGTTATATAAAGTTAATAGATCCTTAAATAAAGCCTTATAGATTACATAACTATGTTTTACTTGAAAAAGAATTTATAAAGCCCAAAATGAAATTAGGTATTCTTATTAAATTGAGCTGTTTATGTCATTACTACTAACGTCACCTAAGTACGAGCAATGGACCTATTTGTCAAAACAAATAAAAGGGTATGAAGAACAAGCAGTTCATGCTACCGGCGCAGACCTTTACACGCTGATGCAGCGTGCCGCGGAGGCTGTTTTTTGCTGTTGGAAAACCTTTAATGCAAAACAAACGTTAGTTATTACAGGTAATGGAAATAATGCCGGAGATGGTTATGAGGTAGCTCGGTTAATCAAACAAGCAGATCGGCATGTAGTTGTTTGCGCGATTAATCCGAATAAAGCCTTATCCGGAGATGCAGCAAAAGCACAAAAGCAATGGATTGATGCCGGTGGTGAAATTTGTAACTTTAGCGCTGATGCACTCGATGAGTGTGATGTGATAATTGATGCATTACTCGGTACTGGTCTTGAGAATACGGTACGCGATAATGTTGCTACTATTATTAAAGCGGTAAATGAAAGCACTAAACCAATACTGAGTATTGATGTGCCGTCAGGTATTAATGCAGATACAGGCTGTCCTCAAGGAACAGCCATTATGGCCACCAAAACAATGACATTAGTTGGGATAAAGCAAGGACTCACCACGACTAAAGGAAAGCAGCATGCCGGGCAGTTGTATTTCGACGAGTTAGGTATTGGCGAGCAATTTATGAAACTAGCCACCCCTTCTGCTCAGATTATCAATATAGACAGCTTTAAACCTTTGCCTGAGCGCTCAGTGAGCAGCCATAAAGGTAGTCATGGAAAATTATTATGTATAGGAGGAAACCACGGCTCTGCAGGAGCTATTAGATTAAGTGCTGAAAGTGGATTAAGGTCTGGTGCTGGAATGGTAAAAGTGTATACCCATGAACATGCCGTTTTACCTGTGAGCATCGGGCGACCAGAACTTATGGTAACTAGTGAACACTTGGATGATGCCCTAGCATGGTCAACGTGTGTAGTTATCGGTCCAGGTTTAGGCCAAGATGAATGGGCCCAAAAAACCTTTGAGCAGGCAATCCGTTATTGCCAGCAAAACAATATCCCTACTGTTATTGATGCAGACGCCTTAAACTTATTAGCTAAGCAATCATCTTCTCATAAATTAAATAATACCGTACTAACGCCTCATCCTGCAGAGGCTGCACGGTTATTAAACTTAACTACCTCTGAGGTTGAGTCTGATCGTTTTTATTATGCTCGACAATGTGCGACCAACTTCGCAGCGACCTCTATTTTAAAGGGCGCAGGTACGCTAATCGATAATACCGAGCATACTTGGATATGTGAAAATGGTAACCCTGGTTTGGCTGTAGGAGGAAGTGGTGATGTGCTTAGTGGTATAATTGGGGCATTAATGGCTCAAGGATTAAATACCAGTGAGGCAGCATGTTATGGCGTTGTGTTACATGCAAAGGCGGGTGATAGAGCCTGTGAACAATCAGGGCAAAGAGGAATGTTAGCCAGTGATTTATTTGCGCATGTAAGAGCACTGATCAATCATAAATAGTAAAAGCAGCAATGACTGGCTGTGCCAGCTAATGTCTTCGCTGCTTGTTTTGGCTACTATCTGTGAAGCTCACCAGCTCTTTCAGGCTGATAAGTAACTTCTTTGATGTTTACTGTTACTAATCCACCGCCAGGCTTTGGCCATTCAATTTGATCACCTTGTGAAAGGCCAAGTAATGCACTACCTACAGGGGCTAAGATTGATATTTTGTCGCCAATTGAATCAATATTTTTTGGGTAAACAAGCGTTAAAGTAAACTCTTCGCCTGTAGATTCAACAACAAAGTTCACAGTTGAATTCATGGTTACCACGGTTGAGGGAACTTCGTGCGGCTCAACTATGCTGGCTCGTGCAAGTTCTGCTTCAAGTTCTTTTTCACCCGCAAAGCTGTTTGCAGGCAACGACTCCATTAGTGTGTACAACCTATCTGCATCCAGCGATGAAATGATAATTTCAGGTTTTGTATTCAACTTAATATCCTTAATCATGTTAAATAAAATTTACTCTGGTATAGCTTGCAGGAACTCAGTTGCATTGGAATACACTGAGTTAATTTTATTGTTGTTTAGTGAATTTATTTTATCTCTATTGCTAAAAACCCAGCCGAAGCTGGGTTTTTATTTGAGCTAAGTGTTTAGGGGATGATTACATCATGCCGCCCATTCCACCCATGCCGCCCATGCCACCCATATCAGGTGCACCAGCTGCTTCTTCTTTAGGAATTTCAGCAACCATAGCCTCTGTAGTGATCATTAGACCAGCAATCGATCCTGCAAATTGTAATGCAGAGCGTGTTACTTTAGTTGGATCTAGGATGCCCATTTCAATCATGTCGCTGTATTCGCCAGTGGCTGCATTGTAACCGTAGTTACCTTCTCCGCCTTTAACTGCGTTAATAACAACTGATGCTTCATCGCCTGCGTTTGTAACGATTTGACGAAGTGGTGCTTCCATCGCACGAAGTGCCACTTTAATACCGTGGTTTTGGTCTTCATTGTCGCCAAGTAGCTCAACTAGCTTGCTAGCAGCACGTACTAATGCAACACCACCACCTGGTACTACACCTTCTTCAACCGCTGCGCGAGTTGCATGTAATGCATCTTCAACACGGTCTTTTTTCTCTTTCATTTCAATTTCAGTAGCGGCACCTACTTTGATTACAGCAACACCGCCAGCTAACTTAGCCATGCGCTCTTGTAGCTTTTCTTTATCGTAGTCTGAAGTCGCTTCTTCAATTTGTGCTTTGATTTGAGCAACACGGCCGTTGATACCGTCTTCTTCACCAGCACCATCAATGATTGTTGTATCATCTTTAGTGATTACTACGCGCTTAGCTGTACCTAAGTCTTCAACTGTTGCTTTTTCAAGTTCAAGGCCGATTTCTTCAGAAATTACAGTACCGCCAGTTAATACCGCGATATCCTGTAGCATTGCTTTACGACGATCGCCAAAGCCAGGTGCTTTAACCGCTGATACTTTTACAATACCACGCATGTTATTCACTACTAGTGTCGCTAACGCTTCACCCTCAAGGTCTTCTGCGATGATAAGTAGAGGCTTGCTTGCTTTTGCAACCGCTTCTAATGTTGGTAATAATTCACGGATGTTAGATATTTTTTTATCTACAAGTAAGATAAATGGGTTATCTAGTTCAACTGCGCCTTTTTCAGCGTTGTTGATGAAGTATGGAGATAAGTAACCACGGTCAAACTGCATGCCTTCTACAACATCTAGTTCGTTTTCAAGTGATTGACCTTCTTCAACCGTGATAACACCAGTATTACGGCCTACTTTTTCCATTGCATCAGCAATAATTTCACCAATCTCTTTATCAGAGTTAGCTGAAATAGTACCTACTTGTGCAATTGCTTTAGTATCAGAACATGGGACAGAAAGAGCTTTAAGTTCTGCTGTTGCAGCAATGATTGCTTTATCAATACCGCGCTTAAGATCCATTGGGTTCATACCCGCAGCAACTGCTTTAAGACCTTCGTTAACAATAGATTGAGCAAGCACGGTTGCGGTAGTGGTACCGTCACCAGCAGCATCATTTGCTTTAGACGCTACTTCTTTAACCATTTGTGCGCCCATGTTTTCAAACTTGTCTTCAAGTTCGATTTCTTTAGCTACAGATACACCATCTTTAGTGATTACTGGAGAGCCAAATGATTTGTCTAGTACAACGTTACGACCTTTAGGGCCCAATGTTACTTTTACTGCGTTTGCTAAAATGTTTACGCCAGTTAGCATTTTTGCACGTGCGTCGCCTGCAAACAGTACTTCTTTTGCTGCCATGTTTAATTTCCTCTAAATTCTTAAAATGTGTGTTAAACGAAAAGTAGGTTTAGCCTACAATGCCTAAAATATTATCTTCACGCATGATCAGGTATTCTTGACCTTCGATCTTTTCAGTTTTTTCAACATATGAGCCAAATAACACAGTGTCACCGGCTTTCACTTCTAACGCGCGAACGTCACCATTTTCTAAAACGCGACCATTACCTACGGCAACAACTTCTCCACGAGTTGATTTTTCAGCTGCAGAGCCAGTTAATACAATACCGCCAGCAGACTTGGTTTCTTCTTCTAGACGCTTGATGATTACGCGATCTTGTAAAGGACGAATGTTCATGTTTTTAGTTCTCCTAACAGTTTCTGAACAGTACAGAAAAAAGTGTATCTAATTTGCTTTCATTAATGGGGGTAGAGTGAAAAATTCCAAGAGAAAAAATGATAAATTTTTAATCTTTTCGCTCGTATTCACCATCTATAGTATTGGGACGGTTTTCATCTTGCTCATGATGCATTGATTGATGAGGTTGTGAAAATCCTGAAGTACCCGTTTGGTGCATACTAGCGCTCATTCTCACCGTTGCCTGGCTGGCAAGTCCTGCGGCTAATTTATTGCGAATAGCTGGAGTAAGAAGCAGTAAGCCAAATACATCCGTCATAATGCCGGGTGTTAATAAAAGTACGCCAGCAATAATCACGCAAATACCAGTAAACAACTCTTTAGCCGGCATTTGCCCTTGAGCCATTTGCACTTGTACGTTTTGTAGTGCGCCCATTCCTTGCTGTTTCACCATTTTCGCACCCACAATAGCAGTTAGTACCACCAAAGCGATTGTTGCGAAGCCACCTATAACGTCACTAACCTGAATTAGTAAAGCAATTTCAATAATAGGGATGATGATAAACAGTAAAAATAAAATTCTAAACATAAGACTCTCTAAAAATGACACTCATTAAGGTGCTAATGAAATATAAGTGAGGGTTGTCGGGTCTATTTTCAAGCTAATAAGAGTAAGTAATCAACTCTAATGTTAGTAAAATTATAGCTAGTGGGTTTAAGTCACTTGACTGCAAAGACCCAAAATGTTGGCAGAGTTCGTGTCTACACATTACACCCGCTATCAGCTACTATGGGGCTAGACCCCCATAAACAAGTAAAGGTTCACTATGACAACGCAATTTAAACTTATTTTTACCACTTGCAAAGATAACGATGAAGCCCGTTTATTGGCTATGGCGCTAATAGAAAAGAAACTAGCCGCTTGTGTAAATATTTTACCGGCCATGAGTTCTATTTACATATGGGAAGGTGAAGTAGCCGAGGCAACTGAAGTAAAACTACTAATTAAAACTAAGGCTGACAAAATGAACGATGTATTTTTAACCTTAAAAGATCTTCACAGCTACGAAGTACCAGAAATACAAGTTGTTGATGTAGCAACGGGTAACTTGGCTTACTTTAATTGGATGGATGAGGTACTTCATTAATGCGCTTTATTTTATTTTTTTTATTAAGTGTTTTAATAGCGCCTGCTTGGGCAACACAAAATACCCTTGATGATTTTCTAAAACCCACTCAGCATACATTTTTACCAGTCAATGAAGCGTTTGTATTTGATTTTGACCAGCAAGGAAGTACGTTATTTGTTGGTTGGGATATCGCTGATGACTATTATCTATATAAAGACAAAATAGAAATTATTGCCAAAGGTGCCAGCATTGATGTGCCTGAGTTGGGCTCTGGTGAAATAATTGAAGATGAGTTTTTTGGCAAAACTGAGGTGTTTTTTAATTCTATCAGCGTTATTAGCAAGTTGAGTAATATCAGTGAAGATGGCGTTGTTAAGGTGCGTTATCAAGGTTGTGCAAAAGCAGGGCTGTGTTATCCACCTGAAATCATCAGCATTCCATTAAGTGTACTAGCAAGTGAAACTAATACTAATGAAAATACAGCAGCAAGTAGTGCATTTGCGGCACTTAGCCAACCTGTAGAAAAACCTGTTACTACAGCAACACCCGAGAAAGAGCTCACCTTTACAGAGCAGTTAGCCAGCCAAAGCTTAATGGTTAATTTAGCTATATTTTTTGCTGTGGGCGTAGGTTTGGCATTTACACCTTGTGTATTTCCGATGTTTCCTATTTTATCTAGCTTAATTGCGGGTCAAAAGAACCTGTCTACCAAAAAAGCATTTGCCCTATCATTTGTTTATATTCAAGGTATGGCGGTTACCTATGCCGCATTGGGGTTAGTGGTTGCTGCATTAGGCGGCCAAGTACAAGGTTACTTACAGCACCCATATGTATTGATAAGTTTTAGCTTATTGTTTGTGTTGTTGGCTATGTCGATGTTCGGTTGGTACGAAATAAAGTTACCCAGCGGCATGATGAACAAGCTAACCCAAGTGAGTAACAACCAAAAAGGCGGTAACTACATTGGGGTATTCCTGATGGGGGTTTTATCAGGGCTTATTGCATCACCTTGTACCACTGCGCCTTTATCAGCCGCATTATTATTTGTGGCACAAAGCGGCGATTACTTAGTGGGTGGACTAACGCTTTATGTACTTAGCCTAGGAATGGGTTTACCGTTGTTACTCCTTGGTACATCGGGAGGTAAGTTATTACCGAAAGCTGGCGGATGGATGGAACAAGTTAAAACCTTATTTGGTTTTATTATGTTAGTTGTGCCACTTATTTTGTTAGAGCGAATTATCGATATCGAGATAATTTTACTATTAGCAGGTCTATTAGCTATCGCCACAGCGCTTTATTTTCATCATTGGCAAAGCGCCCAAGCACAAGGTAAATTAAAAACCTTATTGTGGGTTATTGCTGTTTTATTAGTGCTTACGGGCTTTAATTTAACCAAAAATTATTTTTGGCCAACACAAAACGTGAGCTTGCAAACAACCACGCAAAGCAATGAGTTTAAGCACGTTGCTAACTTAGCCGAGTTGAAGCAAGCAGTTTCACAAGCAAATAGTGAGGGTCGTATGGTAATGGTGGACTTATACGCTGACTGGTGTGTGGCGTGTAAAGAGTTTGAGCATTACACATTTCCTGACCCGCAAGTGCAAAGTGAGTTTAGTCATTATCAACTGATTCAAATTGACTTAACCCAAAGCGATAATGAAACAATTGAGCTAATGGAAGCATATTCAGTGTTTGGTTTACCGAGTATTTTATTCTTCAATACTCAAGGTGAAGAGTTAAGTACACAACGTGTAACTGGCTTTTTAAATGCAGATGATTTTGCTAAGCACCTAGCTGCAGTGCGTGCCAGCGCTGAATAACCATTCTTTATGGCACAACATGATTGGTAATGTTGTGCCACTATTCTCCCTTTAAGATAGTCCCCGAAATAGAGATTAGACCAGTATTTTGCTGCTATTTACTTCGAAATCACTATAATAGTTGGTTAACGTGAGAAATTGTTGCTATCTTACTTTTTTCTGCTTACTTTTTAGAGAAAAACTAGTTGGTAACCGCTTAACTCATTACTTATAGGATATATCGCGTATTATGGCTGCAAAATTAAAGATTTTAGTTGTAAATGGCCCAAATTTAAACATGCTAGGAAAGCGTGAACCTGATAAGTACGGTTCGCATTCTTTAGAGCATATTGTGAGCGAGTTAAACAGCGCTGCTAATAGTTTAGGTGTGGAGTTAACGCATTTTCAAAGTAATAGTGAACAAGCGCTCATTGAACGCATTCATGATGCTTGGCAAGCGGTTGATTACATAATAATTAACCCTGCAGCATTTACGCACACAAGCGTCGCATTACGTGATGCATTGCTAAGCGTTGATATTCCGTTTTTTGAAGTGCACTTAAGTAATGTGCATGCACGTGAAACGTTTCGCCATCATTCTTATTTTTCTGATGTGGCGCAAGGCGTTATTTGTGGATTAGGTGCAATGGGTTATCACGCTGCTTTAAATGCAGCAGTCAGCCGATTGCAAAACTCAAACTAAATTTAAACTAACAAACTAATAGGCGGGCCGTTTATGGATATTCGCAAGATCAAAAAACTAATTGAATTAGTAGAAGAATCAGGTATTGCAGAACTAGAAATCACTGAAGGTGAAGAATCAGTACGTATTAACCGTAATAACATGAGTGCCGGTCCTGCGTATGCGCAATTCGCACCTCAGCAATACGCCCCAGCAGCACCTGCTCCAGCCGCGGCTGCACCATCAGCACCTGCAGCCGTAGAGTCTGAAGCACCTGCAGGTCTTACAGGCCATCAAGTTAAATCACCTATGGTAGGTTCTTTTTATGCAGCAGCTTCTCCAGAAGCACCAGCATATGTTGAAGTGGGCTCTCAGGTTAAAGTTGGCGACACGTTATGTATCGTTGAAGCAATGAAAATGATGAACCAAATTGAGTCAGATAAAGCCGGTACAGTAAAAGCTATCTTAGTAGAAAACGGCGAGCCAGTAGAATTTGATCAACCTTTATTCATCATTGAATAATAGCGCAACGTAAAAGGCCAACTCTCATGTTAGATAAAGTAGTCATTGCAAACCGAGGTGAAATTGCACTTCGTATATTGCGCGCCTGCAAAGAGCTTGGGATCAAAACGGTTGCTGTGCATTCAACGGCGGATCGCGATCTTAAGCACGTATTACTAGCAGATGAAACCATCTGTATTGGTAAACCAGCAGCAACTGAAAGTTACTTAGACATTCCACGCATTATTGCCGCAGCAGAAATTACTGATGCAGTCGCTATCCACCCAGGTTATGGTTTTCTTGCTGAAAATGCAGACTTTGCCGACCAAGTTGAGCAAAGTGGCTTTGTATTTATCGGTCCTCGTGGCGATACTATTCGTCTAATGGGCGATAAAGTATCGGCAATCGAAGCGATGCGTAAAGCGGGTGTTCCTTGTGTACCTGGCTCTGATGGTCCGGTATCGGATGATAAAGAACGCAACATGCAAATTGCTAAGCGTATTGGTTACCCGGTAATTATTAAAGCAGCTGGCGGCGGCGGTGGCCGCGGTATGCGTGTTGTTCGCAACGAAGCTGAGTTAATCAATTCAATTTCGCTTACGCAACAAGAAGCAAAGCAGTTCTTTGGCAACAGCATGGTTTACATGGAGAAATTCCTTGAAAACCCACGTCACATTGAAGTACAAGTATTGGCCGACGGTCAAGGCAATGCGGTTCACTTAGGTGAGCGTGATTGTTCAATGCAGCGTCGTCACCAAAAAGTAGTTGAAGAAGCACCAGCACCAGGGATTACTGCAGAAGTACGTAAGTTCATTGGTGAGCGTTGTACTCGCGCATGTATTGAAATTGGTTATCGTGGTGCGGGTACGTTTGAGTTTTTATACGAGAACGGTGAATTTTACTTCATTGAAATGAATACCCGTATTCAGGTTGAGCACCCTGTAACTGAAATGGTTACCGGTGTTGATTTAATCAAAGAGCAGTTAAAAATTGCCGCTGGTCAGCCTTTGTCATTCACTCAAGAAGATGTGGTTATTCGTGGTCATGCTATTGAGTGTCGTATTAATGCTGAAGACCCAGAAACCTTTATTCCATCGCCAGGTAAGATTACCCGTTTTCACCCAGCTGGTGGTTTAGGTATTCGTTGGGACAGTCATATTTACGCTGACTACACCGTTCCTCCACATTACGATTCTATGATTGGTAAGCTGATCACTTACGGTGAAAACCGTGATGTCGCTATCGCCCGAGCACGTAATGCGCTTAATGAACTCGTTATCGATGGTATTAAAACCAATACGCCACTGCATAAACGTATTCTTGCAGATGAAAACTTCAAAAATGGTGGCACAAATATCCACTACCTTGAGAAGAAATTAGGACTGTAAAGTCCATGCTAATTAAAAACCGGCTTAAGCCGGTTTTTTTATCTTTAAAAAAGAGGCAGTATCACCTTAAATAAATAATCTGGTATGATTAACAAATATGCGCTTTTCGTAAATTTTGAGGTAATCATGTCGTGTAGTTTTAATTTTCATTTAGTCGATGAAAATGCCACTGTTGCTATGGGTAATAAATTAGCTGCCATAATAGAGCAGGGCGCAGTTATTTATTTGCATGGTGACTTAGGGGCCGGTAAAACGACATTTACTCGCGGTATAGTGCAAGGTTTTGGTCATACAGGTAAGGTTAAAAGTCCCACCTATACACTTGTCGAACCCTACGAGCTTGTGCGTGGCAATGTTTATCATTTTGACTTATATCGATTAGGTGACCCAGAAGAGCTTGAATTTATGGGGATTCGCGATTATTTTTCAGAAACGGCAACTTGTATAGTTGAGTGGCCGGAAAAAGGCGGCGAATTTATTCCTGTTCCCGATCTAAATGCTACGCTAAGTTATGTAGGTGATGAGCGTAAAATTGTTATTAACAGTGCGAGTGAGCGTGGTGTAGCAATTATCAAAAAACTAAATAATAGATAATAAAATAGTTAAGGCAGTGATTATCAAAATGAGTCGTGGTTTAGTTAAGCTTTTTATTTACCTCATGGTTTTTACAGTGAGCTTGCCATTGTGGGCGCAAAACACTATTAATAGTGTGCGTGTCTGGCCATCACCTGATAGCACTCGGGTGGTGTTTGATCTCGATGATAAACCCGACTTCAGTTACTTTATGCTAAAAAACCCAAGTCGTTTAGTGGTTGATCTAGAAAACACTGATGAATTAAAAACATTGCCAGGTGTGCCACCAAAACACCAAATTGTTAGCAAGTTACGTTATTCAAAACCTAAAAATAAACGCAGCGTGCGTTTAGTGTTTGAATTAAATGGGCCAGTTAAACCGGTTATATTTGCACTTGCCCCCACAGGCCCTTATAAAAACAGGTTGGTGGTCGACTTATACGACAAAAGTCAATCAAAAGGGGCGGTTAGTCCTGCACAAACGGCGGCTAAAAAACGCCAGTTAAGCCAAGAGCGCGATATTGTAATTGCTATTGATGCAGGCCATGGTGGTGAAGACCCAGGTTCCATTGGCCCATCAGGTACTTACGAAAAAGACATCACTTTGCAAATTGCTAAGCGTTTAGAGCGCATGATTGATGCTGAGCGCGGTATGATTTCGCGTATGGTTCGCAGTGGCGATTACTTTGTTAAACTTAATACACGGACTAATCGCGCTCGCCAGAAAAAAGCCGATTTTTTTGTCTCTATTCATGCAGATGCATTTACCAGTCCGGGACCCAATGGTGCTTCTGTATGGGTGTTGTCGCTGCGACGTGCCAATTCGGAAATTGGTAAATGGATTGAGGATAAAGAAAAACACTCAGAGTTACTTGGCGGTGCTGCCGATGTAATTAAAGATGCTGCAAATGAAAAGTACTTAGCACAAGCCTTGCTTGATATGTCGATGGATCATTCCATGAAAACAGGGCTAAGTGTTGCAGATGAAGTGATAAAAGAATTAAAAAAAGTAGCAAAAATGCACAAAAAGGCACCGCAACATGCCAGCCTTGCAGTATTGAAGTCGCCAGATATTCCGTCTATTTTGGTTGAAACTGGGTTTATCTCTAATCCTCGTGAAGAACGACTACTAAAAAGCGCCAATCACCAAGAGCGTTTGGCGAAAGCGATGTTTACCTCAATTAAAAATTACTATTTACGCAACCCGCCTGACGACTCACTGTTTGCGTCATTAAAGTCTCAATACCCAACAAAGCACAAGGTACGTCCGGGGGAGTCACTGAGTATGTTGGCTGGTCGATATGGCGTTAGTATTAGTAAAATAAAACAGGTTAATAAGCTCAGTTCAAATACGCTATTTATTGGCCAGGAACTTGATATTCCTCAGAGTTAATTTTAAAAGCGCACAACATTTAAGGTTTTTATGAGTATTGAAATATTACCTGCGCGCTTGGCAAACCAAATTGCGGCGGGTGAAGTTGTTGAGCGTCCCGCGTCGGTGGTTAAAGAGTTAGTAGAAAATAGCCTAGATGCAGGTGCGACACGTATTCAAATAGATATTGAACGCGGTGGTCATAAGCTGATTCGAATTCGTGATAATGGTTCAGGCATTGCAAAAGAGGAGCTCACATTAGCGCTTTCTCGCCATGCTACCAGTAAACTAAAGTCGCTCGATGACTTAGAAAATATTTGCTCTTTAGGCTTTAGAGGCGAAGCTCTCGCGTCTATTAGCTCGGTATCTCGCTTAACCTTAAGTTCTAAGCCCGAACAGCAAGAGGCCGCTTGGCAAGCCTTTGCGCAAGGCAGAGATATGGCCGTAGAGGTAAAGCCTGTGGCACATCCCAGCGGTACCACAATTGAAGTAAAAGATTTATTTTTTAATACCCCAGCACGGCGCAAGTTTTTGCGTACCGAAAAAACTGAGTTTAGCCATATCGATGAGCTTATAAAGCGGATTGCACTGAGTCGCTTTGACGTATCAATTACGTTAACCCATAACGAAAAAGTGGTGCGTCAGTATCGCGCTAAAACCGAACCCGCTCAAGCGATTACACGAGTTGCCCAAGTGGCGGGTAAAGCGTTTGCTGAGCAGGGACTGCATATTCAATCAGGTGAAGCAGGGCTGCAACTACATGGCTGGGTGCTGCCGGTTGGCTCGGCTAATACTACACAGTACACCTATGTAAATAATCGTATGATGCGCGATAAACTTATTTTGCACGCTATTCGCCAAGCATTTGAAGAAGTCAGCGGTGAGCAAGAGTTACCTGGGTTTGTGATTTATATTGATATAGATCCACGTCAAGTGGATGTAAACGTTCATCCTGCTAAACATGAGGTGCGCTTTCATCAAGGGCGCTTAGTACACGACTTTATTTTGCAAGCGATAAAACAAGTTGTTGTGCCCCTGCAAGCTGAGTTTTCAAGCTCCAGTGAAGCTAATGATAATAGCCCTCCGGTGGCAGCATTTAATGCACACACTACTACCAGTAGTGAACCGTTTGATTACCCTAAGTCGTCATTACAGCCTAGTCGGTCATCTTTAGCGCATAGCACAACTTATAGTGGTGTAACTCAAGGTACAGGTAATCAACAAGGTGCTGAAAGTCGAAATTACCATGAAGTAAATGCGTTTTATCAAGGTGTGAGTGAGCAGCAAGCACATCACTTTGATAATCCAGGACCATTTGTGCAATCAGATGAGACTCAAGTATCAGATACAGCGCTTCGTACTGTCGATATAATAACCATTGAACAGGGTGCTTGTGTGTTTAATGATGAGAACCAACTTTATTGTTCACACTTTAAATATGCGCTAGCGGATGATTGGCTTGCACAAATTAAAGAGCAAGGCAGCCTTGAGGGCAAAGCATTGTTATTACCCGTACGGGTTAATGTCTCAAAACAAGATATCGAACTGCTGGCTACGCAACAATCATGGTTTACTTTGCTTGGCTTTGAACTTTTAATTGAAAAACAATTTGTTATGGTTAAGAAGTTGCCTGTTTGCTTGTACTTACTTGACGTGAGTACCGCGGTAGATGCCTTACTTGATGGGTGTAAAGCTCAGTTAGAAAGTATTGATCAGTGGCTAGCGTGGCAGGTAAATGTAATACCTACACGGTTCTATGCCAGTAAAGCCTTTGCAGTACAGCAAACTCGCTTACAAAATAATGCGCAAACAATTGAACGTTTACGTGAAAAAGCAGTTAAAATAGATCTAAAGTCTTATCTAGCGCAATTTAATTAGGGTATTCGTGTTGAGTAATTTACCGGTCATATTTTTAATGGGCCCCACCGCTGCTGGTAAAACAGCATTGGCAATTTCACTGTGTGAGCATTTAAATACTGAAATTATCAGCGTTGATTCGGCACTGGTTTATAAAGGTATGGATATTGGTACCGCTAAACCGGATGCCGACGAACTAGCACGTGCACCCCATCACCTAATTGACTTACTCGACCCAAGCGAAACCTATTCAGTAGCTGATTTTAGACGCGATGCGATAGAAAAAATTGATAAATTTCATCAACAAGGTAAAGTGCCTGTACTGGTTGGAGGTACAATGATGTACTTTAAAGCCCTTATTGATGGATTATCCCCTCTACCAGAGGCTGATGAGCAGATAAGAGCTGAGCTTGAGGTACAGGCGAAACAGTACGGTTGGCCACATTTATATCAAGAGCTATTAAAAGTAGATCCACAAGCTGCGAAAAAGATGAGTGAAAATGATTCACAACGAATTAATCGCGCTTTAGAGGTTTACCGTATAACAGGTAAAACAATGACTGAATTGCAAAAGCAAAAACAGCCACCTTTACCTTATACTTTTCATCAATTTGCTATTGCTCCAGATGATCGTAAAGAGTTACATCAGCGAATTGCAGAAAGGTTTAAAATAATGATTGAACAGGGGTTTGAAAAAGAAGTTTCGACCCTATATCTACGTGAGGATTTACATCCCAATATGCCTTCTATTCGTTGTGTAGGTTATAGACAGATGTGGGATTACCTTGCGGGTGAAATAGACCATGATGAAATGGTTTTTCGCGGTATTGCTGCCACTCGTCAATTGGCTAAGCGTCAATTAACGTGGTTAAGAAGTTGGCCTGACGTTACGTGGTTAACAACCGGTGATGAAGAAAACTTGCATCGTGTAGTAAGTTCGCTAAGCTAGTAGTAGCTGGACAAAATTTAGCTTTATTAAATTAGTTCAGCCACTTAATTATAATAACACCTAGAACGAAGGAATAATAACATGGCAAAAGGCCAATCGTTACAAGACCCATTTTTAAATGCATTACGCCGCGAGCGCATTCCAGTATCAATCTTTTTGGTAAATGGCATAAAATTACAAGGTAAAATTCAGTCATTTGACCAATTTGTAATTTTACTGGAAAACACTGTTAATCAAATGGTGTATAAACATGCAATTTCAACAGTTGTACCTGCACGCGCAGTCAACTTCCAAGGTGTACAGGGAAATGAAGACACTGAAGAAACTGAACCAGGAAACTTTTAAATTAGGAGCGTAATGCTTGTTTGACCGCTATGAATCTGGCGAACAGGCAATTTTAGTCCATATCGACCTACCTAAAGATGGGGATCGCGAAGATCTTCATGAATTAGAAATGTTGGTATCTTCTGCTGGTGTTAGTAGTTTGGCGGTTGTGCAAGGCAGCCGTCAAGCACCACATCCCAAGCTATTTGTCGGTACCGGCAAAGCGGAAGAAATAGCTGAAATTGTCAAAATCCACAATGCCGATGTTGTCATTTTTAACCATCAGTTGAGTCCGTCTCAAGAACGCAATTTAGAGCGTGTTTGCCAATGTCGGGTACTTGATAGAACAACACTTATTCTTGATATTTTTGCTCAGCGTGCCCGTACTCATGAAGGTAAGCTTCAGGTTGAGTTGGCGCAGCTTCGTCACATGTCTACACGTTTAATTCGTGGTTGGACCCACCTTGAGCGCCAAAAAGGGGGGATAGGCTTACGTGGTCCGGGTGAAACGCAGCTAGAAACCGATCGACGTTTATTGCGCGCACGTATTAAAAATATTCGTGCAAGACTTGCTAAAGTTGCTGTACAGCGTGAGCAAGGTCGACGTGCTCGTACGCGCAATGAAATTCCAACAGTGTCGCTGGTGGGTTACACTAATGCCGGAAAATCAACACTGTTTAATTATATTACCGATTCAGATGTATATGCAGCCGATCAGCTATTCGCCACACTAGATCCAACACTGCGTAAACTCGATATTGGTGATGTAGGTTCTGTTATTTTAGCCGATACTGTAGGGTTTATTCGACACTTACCGCATGATTTGGTAGCTGCATTTAAAGCAACTCTGACCGAGACGCGTGAAGCCGATTTACAACTGCATGTGATAGATGTAGCTGATCCTCGCCGAAAAGAAAATATTGAACAGGTACAAGAAGTCCTCAAAGAAATTGAAGCCGACGAGGTACCGCAGTTATTAGTTTATAACAAAATTGATGCGCTGGATGAGGTAACGCCACGTATTGATCGTGATGACGAGGGCCAACCTATAAGGGTATGGCTATCTGCAAAAACTGGCGAAGGCTGTGAATTACTTAGTGAAGCTATTAGCGATTTACTCGCTAAGCAAATGCTTAATGAAACGTTATTACTCGCACCACAATATGGGCGTTTAAGAGCATCACTATTTAATTTAAGTGCAGTACACAATGAGCGGTTTGATGAACAAGGTAATTGGTTGCTTGATGTACGATTGCCTATGATTGAGTGGAACCGTTTAATTAAAGATTTTGGTCCTGAAATTGAAAGTTTTATTAGCTGAGATTAAAAACTGCAAGATTAATGTCGGTTTTAGTATAAGAAACGCAGAAGATTTGTTAGATTTAACACAATTTCCGAATTTATTTAGATAACAATGGAGTATAGCTATGGCCTGGAATGAACCGGGTAATAATGGCAATGACAAAGATCCGTGGAATAACAAAGGCGGACGTGATCAAGGCCCACCTGATTTAGACGAGGTGTTCCGTAAATTCAGTAACAAGTTTAACGGCTTATTTGGCGGTAAAAAATCCGGCAATGGTAGCGGCGGTGGACTTGGCGGAGCCGGTATTTCATTTGTACTTATTATCGCTGCAATTGTATGGGCGTTAAGCGGTATTTATACGGTGAAAGAAGCTGAGCGCGGCGTCGTTCTTCAATTTGGTAAGTTTGACCGAATTGCAGATCCTGGCTTGCGTTGGAAAATGACCTTTGTTGAAACGGTTATTCCAGTCGATATCGAAGCTGTTCGCTCGTTATCAGCATCAGGTTTTATGCTAACCGAAGATGAAAACGTAGTAAGCGTTGAATTTGAAGTACAGTATCGAGTAATCGACCCTTACTTGTACAAGTTTAGTGTCACTAACGCTGACAGCAGCCTTGAAGAAGCATTAGATAGTGCGCTGCGTTATGTTGTTGGCCATTCAAAAATGGACCAAGTACTGACAAACGGCCGTGAAGTTGTACGTCAAAATACTTGGGATGAGCTAAATCAAATCATCGAACCTTATAACTTAGGTTTAATCGTAACTGACGTTAACTTCAAGGACTCTCGTCCACCAATGGAAGTTAAAGATGCGTTTGATGATGCAATTGCGGCCCAAGAGGATGAGCAACGCTTTATTCGTGAAGCAGAAGCGTATGCCCGTGAAATTGAACCGCGTGCGCGTGGTCAAGTGACTCGTATGACGCAAGAAGCTGAAGGTTACCAAGAACGTATTACTTTAGAAGCGCAAGGTGAAGTGGCTCGTTTTGAGAAATTACTTCCAGAATACCAAGCAGCTAAAGAAGTAACACGTGAGCGTTTATACATAGACACGATGCAAGAAGTGCTAGGTAATAGCTCTAAAGTGTTGGTTGATGTTAAAGGCGGCAACAACATGATGTACTTACCACTTGATAAAATCATGGAAAAACAGGGTTCATCAACACGTATTGCTTTACCTAGCTCAAGCGATATAAACGATTTACGTAACAAGGTAAATACGTCACGCAACAGCACTGTTAATAGTGGTAACGATCGCTTTAACAATGATCGCTTTAACGACGGGAGATAAGAGCAATGAAAAACTTTAGTTTAGTAATCCTATTAGCCGCCATTGTGATGTCTTTTTCGTCGGTGTTCGTGGTCTCTGAAGGTCAAAAAGCGATTGTACTTTTATTTAGTAAAGTGCAAAAAGACAGCGACGATGAGGCAGTAGTTTATGGCCCAGGTCTACACTTAAAAGTCCCATTTTTTAGTCAAGTACGTCGTATTGATGCACGTATTCAAACACTAGATGGCACACCAGATCGCTTTGTAACTAGCGAGAAAAAAGACTTAATCGTTGATTCGTTTGTAAAATGGCGCGTAAACGATTTTAGCTCTTTTTACCTGCGTGCACGTGGTGACAAGCAATACGCTGAAACACTGCTTAAGCAAAAAGTAAATAATGGCCTACGTACTAACTTTGGTACGCGTACTATTCGTGAAATTGTATCTGGTGAGCGTAGCGAACTGATGGAAGAAGCGTTAGTACAAGCATCTGAAAGTGCTAGTGAGCTGGGTATTGAAGTACTTGATGTGCGTGTTAAGCAAATTAACTTACCACAAGAGGTGAGTAGCTCTATTTATCAACGTATGCGCGCTGAGCGTACTGCAGTTGCTAAAGAGCACCGCTCTGAAGGTCAGGAAAAAGCAGAAACAATTCGTGCAGGTGTTGACCGTCGCGTAACAGTAATGCTTGCCGACGCCGAACGTAATGCTCGTTCTGTTCGTGGTCAAGGTGATGCTGACGCTGCTGCGATTTACGCTAGTGCTTACAATAAAGACCCTGAGTTTTTTAGCTTTGTTCGCTCTTTAGAAGCTTATAAGCAAACTTTCAAAGGCAAGCAAGACGTGATGGTGTTATCACCGGATAGCGACTTCTTCCAATACATGAAAGGCGCGAAAGCTCAGTAATCATAGCTTTAGTTAAACTTGAAAGCCCTGCAATTGCAGGGCTTTTTGTTATCTGAATTTTAAGTTTATAAATGACTGTTATTTATGTGATTATTAACGAAACACTGATGTTTACTACCCGCACGAGGAAAAAATAAGCTAAACGGGGTGAACATTGCTTTAGTTTTCTGGTAAAATCTCGTCCTAATTTTCTCTAAGTGAATTTGCAATGGGTAAAAACGTTGTTGTACTAGGCACCCAATGGGGTGACGAAGGTAAGGGTAAGGTAGTTGACCTCCTTACAGATAAAGCATCTTTAGTAGTTCGTTATCAAGGTGGTCATAACGCAGGCCATACTTTAGTGATCGACGGTGAAAAGACAGTTCTACACCTTATTCCATCGGGTGTATTACGTGACAATGTTAAATGTGTGATTGGTAATGGTGTTGTTTTATCACCAGAAGCGCTAATGAAAGAAATTGGCATGCTTGAAGAGCGTGGCGTACCTGTACGTGAACGTCTTTTAATCAGTGAAGCATGTCCGCTAATATTGCCTTTCCATGTTGCATTAGATGTAGCTCGCGAAACTGCGCGTGGCGATAAACCAATCGGTACAACGGGTCGTGGTATCGGTCCAGCGTACGAAGATAAAGTAGCACGTCGTGGTTTACGTGTTGGTGATTTATTCAATCCTGAATTATTTGCTACTAAGTTAAAAGAAGTATTGGAAT
The DNA here is from genome assembly GCF_030407535.1 of Pseudoalteromonas sp. APC 3224. Classification (GTDB taxonomy): domain Bacteria; phylum Pseudomonadota; class Gammaproteobacteria; order Enterobacterales; family Alteromonadaceae; genus Pseudoalteromonas. The sequence goes on from NZ_JASDDF010000006.1 coordinate 19,625, forward strand.
ACCACAACTTCACATTAGTGAACTACTACAAAGTAGACGCTGTTGACTTCCAAAAAACGTTTGATGATGCAATGGCTGTTGCTGATATTTTAAAAGCAATGGTAGTTGATGTAACTGAGCTTTTAGATCAAACGCGTAACGCCGGTGACAACATCTTATTTGAAGGTGCTCAAGGTACACTGCTTGATATCGATCATGGTACTTACCCTTATGTAACATCTTCAAACACCACCGCTGGTGGCGTTGCTACAGGTGCGGGTTTTGGCCCATTACACCTTGATTATGTGCTAGGTATCATTAAAGCGTACACAACACGTGTAGGTTCAGGTCCTTTCCCTACAGAGCTTTACGACGGCCTTGATAAGCAAGACCCAGTCGGTAAGCATTTAGGTGACAAAGGCCATGAGTTTGGTGCTACTACAGGTCGTTTACGTCGTACAGGTTGGTTAGATGCAGTGGCTATGCGCCGTGCAGTTCAAATCAACAGTATTTCAGGGTTTTGTTTAACTAAACTTGACGTTTTAGATGGTTTAGAAACACTTAAAATCTGTACTGGTTATAAGCTTGAAGATGGTACTGTGACTAACGTGACGCCATTAGCAGCTGAAGGTTACGATAAAGTAACGCCAGTATACGAAGAAATGCCTGGCTGGTCTGAAAATACAGTGGGTGTAACATCGCTTGAAGGCTTACCTAAAGCGGCAATTGATTACATTAAACGTATTGAAGAAATCACTGGCGTACCTGTTGATATTATTTCTACAGGTCCTGATCGTGTTGAAACGATGATACTTCGTAGCCCATTTGCATAATTGGGTTTAAGTTGAAAAAAGCTGCCATGTGCAGCTTTTTTTATGTCTGCAGAAAAGTGACGCTATTAATAGTGGAACGATCTTTGTATATTATTTGGTAAGTTTATTTTTAAAGTGGTTAATATGCGTTTATCTTCTCGTTGCTCAGTGTGGTCATTATCACTACTTACACTTTCTTTATTTAATATAAGCAATAGCTTAGCTGAAGAAAGCCCTGCAGCTGTGCCGCTGTATACTGAATCTGAGTTAATAGCTTTAATTAATGAGAACACTCATCTAGCGCGCGTAAAGGCAGATAATTGCCAGTTAGTGCAAGATATAGAAGCGCGAGCCAATAAAATGGCATTGCCATCATATCAATTCCTATACGGTGATATGCTCGCTTATAAAGTGTGTGTTGAGCGCGATGTTGCTTTAGGTGTGTATTACATGAAAAAAGCGGCTGAGCAGGGTTTAGCGGCTGCATTAGAGCAACTAGGTCGCTACTACGACGTTGGGCGGTTGGTCCAAAAAGACAAAGCCATGGCAATAACCTACTTACGTGAGGCGTCAGCGCAAGGCAATTTAAAAGCGCAGTTACGATTAGTTGGTTTGTTTAATCAAGGTTATGGTAGTCCAAGAGATTTTGAAGATGCTTATCGTTGGTTGTTTAACACCACGGTAGCTGATAAAGCGACACATAAAAAAATAGAGCGAGCATTAACTAAACTTGCTGAAAAAATGCCAGCCAGTGTCGTTACCCGCGCGCGATTACCTATGTAAAAAAGCGAGAGTGCTTTTGCCGCACTCTCGCTTTTTTTAGTTATTACTCGTCTTTTTTATTGTCTTTGACTTTGTTATTGGCAGGATCTTTTAATAGCGATATTTTAGGCGGTTGCAATGCAACTACTCGTTCACCCTCTTGTGGTGGCTTTTCCATATCACTAGTAAAAGGCCTCATTTTCACTGGAGCGTCTTCATCACTGTCTTTATCCCCTTTGAGAATAAACAGTGGAATTGCTTCAGGGTTCATTTCTAAATACTGCTGCCAGCTAAATTCTTCAGATATTCGTGTTGCACTCACTTTACCGCCTTTGGCAATAACGCTGCTTAAGCGTGCATATGCTCCGTTTTCACCAAACAGAATTTGTCGTGATAAGAACGTCGCGCTGTCTTTATTTGCTTTAGCATGTGATGAAGATGAGCGTAGTGAAAATACATTTTTTTCATTCAATAAATGAGAAAAATACTGCACCCCTAATGCGTTATGATGACGATTAGGTGAAAGCGCTAAAACACTGCGAATAGTGGTTAAAGGTAAATAGCGTTCAGCATGCTCAGATTGTGGATTACCGTAATAACAAGGCAAACCATCCATACGTGCCATTTTACAGTTTTCCCAAGCAGGATCTGATAAGTGAACGGGAATGTTTTGTTCCTTTAAACCACGAGCAATAGCACGAGATACGTGGTTGGCACCAATAATTAAAATAGTATTGGGGGAGGGCTGGCGCACCCCTAGCAACTTAGCAACAGGGATAGCCGTTAAGCTTTGCAGTACCACAGTGACGATAATAACCGTGAATATCAATGGCACCATTTTTTGTGCATCCGCTACACCGGCTTCTATCATACTTAACGCAAATACAGAGCCTACGGCTGCAGCAACTATACCGCGAGGCGCAATCCAAGCCAGCACCAAGCGAGACTTCATTGGTAAATCGGTGCCAAAGGTTGAAATAGCAATACACAACGGGCGCGCAATAAATAGCACAATAGCTAAAAATATAAACACGTCGCTGTCGAGCATCATTAAGTCAGATAGTTGTAATCTGGCAGCGAGTAAAATAAACAAGGTTGAGATCAAAATCATCGACAGATCTTCTTTAAACTCAAGCACCGAATCTATTTCTAGGTCATCTTGATTAGCTAACCAAATACCAAATACAGTCACGGCCAATAAGCCTGACTCATGACTTAAATGGTTTGAAATCGAAAAACTAATTAACACTAACGCTAAAATGCCAAATTTATGCAGCTCAAATGGCAACCATTCGCGGCGCATTAGTTGCGTTGTGATCCAACCCGAAACCACACCAATACTTAAACCAACCCCAACGGTTTTAACTAGTGCAATTATAGTGTGGCTAAGTACTTCACCCTGACCAACTAACATCACAGCTTCAAATACTAATACCGCAAATAAAGCGCCAATAGGATCTATGACTATGCCTTCCCAGCGTAAAATACGGTCAATATCTTGAGTGGGTCGCATTGAGTTAAGCAGTGGCGCAATAACCGTTGGTCCGGTTACAACAAGCACCGCGCCAAGTACTGCTGCGACTCGCCAATTTAGCTCTAATAACCAATAGGCGCTTAAGCTGATAACGATACAGGTCATAAGCATACCAATAGAGCAGAGGTTTCTTACGACTTTACTGATCCCTTTAAGCTCCCGAAAATGCAGCGTTAAAGACCCTTCAAATAAAATCACAGCGACGCTTAAAGACACCACAGGAAAAAGTAAATCGCCTAATAAGGCATCTGGATCTAATACGCCACTAAATGGTCCTAATAAAAGCCCAGTAAGCAACAAAAACAGAATAGCGGGTACTCTGAACGCCCAGGCGACCCATTGGGCTAGCACCGAACACAGTGCAATACCGGCTATATAAATTGCTGACATAGAGTAAAAACTCCTTAATATTAATAATGTTTAAAAGTATAACTGTTACCTACCAGTAATACAGTGGGTATACACGTGTAAATTCAATTTAGCTAATAAATAATACTTATTTATTTAGTGTTAACGTCATTTTCTAAAATGTTATCAAATTTATAGTCTATATAATTCATATTTATAGTAGTCTAACCACATGATACTTAATACAAAAAACACTAGCTTTAGTAGTGTTGACCTATTCAGCTTGAATTTTAGCCTTGATCTAAGCAGCTACTTTAACGTATTATGCTTAGTGTTCGAATAATTAGTTATCTAATCAAGTTTGTAGTTTAAATACTAAATTATGTTAGATATAAACATCTTAACTCTCTTACTGGTTGTTTTTGCTTTGTTTTGTTATATTTGAACACACAATATCATTTACCGTACTCTTTGGTATGGTTTTGCTCAAAGTGTTTATTTGCTCAATGCAGATAAATAAAAGTTTGAGTTGAACTATTACCTTTCAATATTTAATCCCCATCGTGGCGATTAAATCTCGGTCCTTAAGTCATCACCCTATCTGTTGGTGTACCAGACTTAAGAGGCTCTATGTATGTTGTTAATAAAAAGGCCGCACACAGCTTTTTACAGCGATACATAAACAACACTTTATATTTTTTTAGTTAGTACGATCCGATTTATTTTTTGGGTTAATACTATTTATTTTTTGCATCTCAATTTAAAACGCTAGTTTTAGAGACGGTGTACGTGTGTGTAAAAAGTGTGGGCAATGATAAATAAATTCGACGCTGTGTTTATAAACATGGCGACCTGGTTTCATTCATCTATGTGATGAATACAAATTAAATGGAAAGTTGAGCACTTATGCAAAAGTTAAATTGGCGACGTATCGTACTTAAAGTGGGCAGTGCCTTAATTGCACCCGATCAAGATGGCTGTCGTTCACGTTATTTATTAACCATCGCACAGTTTATTGTCCGCTGTCGCGCACGTGGAATTGAGGTTATTTTAGTTTCATCTGGTTCTGTAGCGGCTGGCTCACATTTATTTCCATCAGACCAACCTCGTTCAGTGGTAATGAAAAAAGCGATGGCTGCAGCAGGGCAAACAGAAATGATGGCCATGTGGGATCGTTTCTTTGATTTTCCATCAGCACAGCTATTATTAACTCATGGTGATTTACGTGACCGTGAGCGTTACCAGAGTATCCGTGAAACCGTATTTACATTGCTAGAACACGGCGTGCTACCTATCATTAATGAAAATGATGCAGTAACAACAGATGATTTAAAAGTGGGTGATAACGATAATTTATCAGCCATGGTTGCAGCAGCTGCTGATGCAGATGCATTAATGATTTTCTCTGATGTAGATGGCTTGTATGATAAAAACCCAAATCTGCATGACGATGCCGTATTATTGCCTGAAATAAAATCAATTGATGATTCTATTTATGCTATGGCAGGATGTGCTACCAGTGCGGTAGGTACAGGTGGTATGAAAACCAAGATTGAAGCGGCAGAGAAAGCCACTTCACATGGTATTGCAACTTACATTATTAATGGCTTTAAAGAAGAAACCTTTACTCGCTTGTTAGCCGGTGAAAACCCAGGTAGCGTATTCTTGCCTTATGAAAAACCAATGCAAGATTCTATTCACTGGATGACACATACCGCCAATGAGCAGGGGGAAGTCGTTGTTGAAGGGTCATTTGATGACTCATTAGAAGGTGAAGACGGTTGCTTACGTGGCGATGAGATCAGAGAAGTACATGGCGAGTTTGCTGTGGGCGATACGATCTTAGTTCGCAGTGAAGATGGTACGCGTTTAGCTAAAGCCACAGCAAATTACAGTAGCTGCTTGTTAAACTTTATTGCAGATAACGAGCAGAGTGAATTCAGCGAAAAAATGCAGGATTCAATTGGACCAATTATTTCAGAAAAAGATATCGCATTATTGGAGAAGTCATGAGTTTAATTACGGATATATCACGCCAGGCAGCAAAGGCTGCACATACACTTGCTTTACTCGATACCGAGACTAAAAACAAAGTGTTAACCGATATGGCAGCGGCATTAAGAGAGCAAAAAGAATTTATAATCAAAGAAAATGAAAGTGACCTAAGCGCAGCACGCGACAATAATTTAGCAGCATCAATGATAGACCGTTTAACATTGAATGATGAGCGTATTGAAGCCATGGCTGAGGGTATCGAAGTGATTGTTTCATTAGATGATCCTGTTGGCCAGTTACGTGACATTACTGAACGCCCAAATGGTATTAAAATTCGTAAAATGCGTGTACCACTTGGCGTAGTATGTATGATTTATGAAGCGCGTCCTAATGTAACGGCTGACGCAGGTGCATTGTGCTTTAAATCAGGTAACGGTGTTATTTTACGCGGTGGTAAAGAAGCGCTGAAAAGCTCACAAGCCATTGCCAGTGTAATGCATAGCGTGCTTACAAAACATGGTCTACCAACTGCGCTAATTTCAGTGATTCCTGATCCTGACCGTGCTTTACTAATGGAATTGATGCAACAACGCGATAGCATAGACTTAATCATCCCTCGTGGTGGTGAAGGCCTAATTAACTATGTTACTGAAAACAGCACAATCCCTGTTATTCAGCATTTTAAAGGCGTTTGTCATTTATATGTAGATAAAGATGCTGATTTAGAAGTAGCATTAAATTTACTGCTTAATGGTAAGACTCAGCGTACTGGTGTATGTAATGCACTTGAGGGTTTAGTGGTACACCAAGATGTAGCTGATGAGTTTTTAAATCTGTGTGCAGTTGTACTTCGTCAAGAAGGTGTAAAAATTAATGCTGACGCCAAAGCGGCTGAATATTTTGATAATGCCACTGTACTTGCTGATAACGAATTTGGTGAAGAGTACTTAGACTTAGAGTTAGCAATTCGTATTGTGCCAAGTTTTGATGCAGCCGTTGAGCACATTGCTCAATTCGGTTCAAATCATACTGAAGTTATCTGTACTAAGGACGATGCGGCGGCAGAGTTATTCCAACGTAGTGTTGATGCGTCGGTTGTTATGGTTAATGCGTCATCACGCTTTTCTGATGGCTCACAACTAGGCTTAGGTGCAGAGATTGGTATTGCAACGACTAAGTTACATGCTTATGGCCCTATGGGACTTGAGTCATTAACCACTGAAAAATATTTAGTTAATGGTGTTGGTCAAGTTCGCGAATAACTAACCCAACTCAATAAATAATAAAAATGCCGGGCTTTGCTCGGCATTTTTGATCTCGATTTAGCAAAATTAAACACTTAAGCAAACAAAGAGATTAAAAAATACAAAGCATTATTAACAGAGAAGTTTATTTAGAATATAAAAGTAAGGATATTACTTAAAGGAGAGGGTAGGAAAGTGGTGGAGCTAAGCAGGATCGAACTGCTGACCTCCTGCGTGCAAGGCAGGCGCTCTCCCAGCTGAGCTATAGCCCCACATTCCTAATTTACATGTACTGTAAATGCTTAAGTGCTGAGTCTTAAGCGGGGTGAACTTTAAATATTTTTACGTTTTCGGTCAAGTATTTTTTCACAAATTTTTCCGTTTTAACTAATTTTTGTTAAACTCAGCCTCAATATTTACTAAAACGACAATACATAATGAAAAAATACGCTTTAGTTTTCATGATTTTCCTTTTTGGCTGTGCCAGCTCGGTAGATGAGCCTCCCTATGAAATTAATAATCAACAATTTTATGACACCGTTGATGATCAAGGTAACAAGCTTTTTGCCTATGTGGTCTCTGTAAAGGCTAAGAGCCGTGAGCAAATTAATATTAATAAAAAGCTAACCCGAAGCGATGTAAAGCGTTTTGCCGAACAAGAGCACTTTGAAGAGTCGAGCGTGCTCAAGTTGCAATTAGAAGATCAAGCGGTAGAGTTTCTCAATAAAGAGCTTGCACAACGTAACTATTGTGCAGATAAGCATGAAATAAACGAAGTGCTATGGCGAGATTTAAGTGTGCAATTAAGAGGGCGTTGTTTGTAGTATGTTAGCAGATAAACAAAAATTAGCGGCGGTGTTAGCCCAACTTGATATTAACTATGATGTGATTGAGCATCCAGCGTTGCATGGTAGCTTAGATGCTGACGAGCTTATGGTGAATCGCCCAGGAACACGTTTAAAAAATCTATTTTTGCGAGATAACGAAGGTAAGCGCCATTTTTTAGTGATCACCGCGCATGATAAACAACTCGATTTAAAATCGTTGTCTAAACAGCAAGGCCTATCGCGTTTAGGGTTTGCCTCTAATGAGCGCTTGGCTAAGTACTTAAAAGTTGCACCAGGTTGTGTGTCAATGCTCAGCTTAATGAACGATAAGCAACGAGATGTAACGCTTTGGCTTGATCAGGATATTTGGTTTGGCGATTTATTTCATTGCCATCCATTTGAAAACACCCAAACGTGGTTATTAACTAAGCCTGATTTACTGCGTTTTTTTGATTTTACTGAACATCAGCCGCGGGTGATGTTTTTACCCTCGCGCTGAGCCCACAAAATAAGACCCAGCCCACATAAGCAAACCGCAAGAAGTGTTGCCATAAATGCGGTTTGCCCGTGTGCTTGATAAACCACCCCAGGTAATAACGATCCTAGTGCGCCACCGCTATAATAAAATGACACGTAACAACCATTAGTAACACTCGGTGGAGCGTGACTAATTTTATTAACCAATGGTGCCGCTGTTGAATGAATTACAAACATAGCGCCACAAAAGAGTGTGAATGCAATTAAAAACAACATCAGTGAATGACTCATTAATAACACAATACTGAGGTTATAAAACAGGAATACCGCTGCCAACAAGCGCCAAGCTGAGGTCATTTTTTTTAATAACCACGGGGTAAAAATAGAAGCTAACGCGCCAATTAAATAACCGCTATAAACTAAGCCAATGTCGCGAGTGTTATTAATTAAAAAGGTCTTTTTTAAAATAAAAGGCAAGTAGTTTAATAGCGCTGCAAAGCAAAAAAACATACAAAATATGGCACCATAAAGCTTAAGTGCCGAGCCTTCTTTAAGTTGTTTCATATAATCTAAAGGTGATAACACCTCACTAGAGCGACTCAAAACAAAGCGTTTATGGGGAATGCTAAGCGCGAGTATTATCAACATGGCAGCAATTAAGTAATAAAAACTTTGCCATGACCACAAGTCGCTAAAGAGCGCAGCCAATACTCGGCCAAAATAACCACCGACAATAGTACTACCAATATAAAGAGTCATATTTTTTTGTAATGTATCGGCTTGATAGCTCATACCAATATAACTGGTCATTGCGGTTAAAGCGGCAGGTAAAGTTAACCCTTGTAAAAACCGAACAAGTAATAGTAGCTCAAAACTAGGGGCATAAATAAATAATAAACAGCCGACACCGAGTAAGAACATTGCGATGCGTAAAATTAATAATGGGTTTCGCTTGGCTAGAAACAACCCATACACCAAAGGGGCAATGGCTAAAGGCAGCATAGTGGCAGTCATTAAGCTGCCTGCAATGGCAGGCGCTACATTAAATTCGGTGGCAAATAAACTTAATAATGGCTGTGGTGCGTATAAGACAAAAAAAATAAAAACAGAACAAAGGAGTAAGTGAGATAAGCGCATTGACTGCCGTTAACATTGCTTATTAGTTGAGTCGCATTATATACAAAACTGCTAGGGTTTTCATAAATTAACCTTTATTGCGCTAAATCATGCTTTGTTTTCAGTAGTTTGTTAGATTAATACCAATAGCGCTGTTATTTACGCTCGTTGGTGATTAAAATAGCATTAATATTCGTTTTTAGTGGGAACACGCCATGGGGTCACTACAAGAGCAATTGCTCCAAGCTGGTTTAACAACATCACATAAAGCCAAAGTTGCTAAATCAGAAAAGCGCAAGCAACAGAAAAAGCAAAAGAAGGGAGCGACAAGCAACCCAAATGATTTGCAAAAGCATATTCAGCAAACCAAGCTTGAGCAGCAGCAAAAAGCCGAAGAGCTTAACAAAACGCGCCAAGAAGAATTAAAGCAACGCGAGCAGGTAGCCCGTGTTAAGCAAATTTTAGAGCATCACAATCAAGAGTCAATTCGCGGTGAGCGTACCTTTAACTTTACTTATGAAAATAAAGTAAAGGGCCTTGATGTGAATGAGCAAACGCAAAAGGCGCTTTCGGGCGGACGTTTAGCAATTTGTGTATTAGAAGGCCAGTTTTACGTATTAGAAGACGAGCCTGCACGCAAAGTGGCTGAGGTTGATGAAAAGTATATTGTGTTTCATGTTGAACCTGAGAACAAAGCCAAGGACGAAGACGATCCGTACGCTGACTTTGAAGTACCAGACGATCTTATTTGGTAAGGTGTTATTAAGTATCTGCTCAGCTAAGGCAAGCTAATATTTGTTTTATGAGGGATACACGTATTTGTTCTGATTGATCGTCAAACCTTATCAAGGACGTATGCTTTTTAAAGATTTATTGACTACAATTATCACAACCGTTTTTTTAACCGTAAAAAAGAAGAGTAAATACAATGAGCAAGATAAAAACACTTTTATTAGGCGCGGGTATTGGTTTAGCCGCAAGTTTTTCATTTTCAGCCGCCGCTGCTGATGGCGCTGCACTTTACACCGCTAAAAACTGTCAAACATGTCATGGTGCAGATGGTAAAGCACCTATCATGGCGATGTACCCTAAGCTAAATGGTCAAAACAAAGAGTATTTAGTAGCGCAAATGAAAGACATTAAGTCAGGCGCTCGTAACAACGGTATGTCTATGGCAATGAAAGCAATGGTTGCGACTGTGACTGATGAAGAGTTTGAAGCGATTGCCGATTACCTATCAAAAGTACAATAATCGCTAACGAGACCTTAAAAGAGCCACACCTTTGTGTGGCTTTTTTATTTGGTGATTGCCATCATGCGAATACTCATTTAGACTTCTAAACATCTACAATCACTAGCGCTATGCTGTGTTTTAAAAGGCTTGTTATGTTTGATTTACCCCAGCTCGATTTAAAAAATAAAGTATCAGAACAAGAGTGGCAACTACGTGTTGATTTAGCCGCATGTTATCGATTAGTTGACCATTTTCGTTGGGGGGATTTAATCTATACGCACCTTTCTGCTCGCCTACCAGGTACGGATCATTATTTAGTAAACGCGTTCGGTTTAACGTTTGATGAGATCACTGCATCTAACTTAGTTAAAGTTGATTTAAATGGCCACATTATTGACGACACTCCTTTTGATATTAACCCTGCAGGGTTCACCATTCACAGTGCCATTCATGAAGTACGCGAGGATGCCCATTGCGTAATACACCTACACACTAAAGAAACCATTGCAGTTGCAACACAAAAAGAAGGGCTGTTACCGTTAAGTCAGTATTCGATGTTTTCATTACCCTCTCTGTCATACCATGGTTATGAAGGCCTAGCGGTGAATGATGATGAGCGTAAACGCCTGCAAACAGATTTAGGTAGCACCAATCATATGCTATTGGTGAATCATGGCGGCTTAACGGTAGGGCCAACAGTAGGTGATGCGTTTATGCGCTTTTATGACCTTCAACGTGCCTGTGAAATACAGTTAGCTATTCAATCAAGTGCACAAGAAGCGATTGCAGTACCACAAGCTATTATTGATAACATTTATAATCAAGCGAACGTTGTTCACAGCGGCAGTACTGGTGGGCAGCTAGCATGGCCTGCCATGTTACGAAAAGCGTATCGTCTTGACCCAAGTTTTGCAAAATAACCGATAAAGGTTAATAAGGAATTTTTTATGAAAGTAAATCGCGTTGAAGTCTTTGACATTCATTGTCCTGAGCGTCCTGCATGGACGCCGGTATTTGTTCGTATTCATACTGATGAAGGGATTAGCGGTGTAGGTGAAGCCGGCCTTGCGTATGACTTAGGTCACAGTGCTGCCGCTGCGATGATCAAAGAAATGGCAGATGCCTTTTTAATTGGCCATGACCCGTTTCAAACTGAAAAACTATGGTCACGTATGTTGCGTGAAAGCTTTTGGGGTTTAGGCGGTGGGCCGGTGGTTTATGCTGCAATGAGTGCGATTGATACTGCGCTTTGGGATATAAAAGGTAAAGCATTGGGTTTACCTGTTTATCAGTTGCTTGGTGGTAAAGTTAACGACAAACTACGTACTTATGCATCGCAGTTGCAGTTTGACTGGGACAGTGAGTTTAAAGCGCTGGTCCAGCCACAAGAATATGCCGAAGCGGCACTAAAAGCAGTAGCTGAAGGTTATGACGCGGTAAAGGTTGACCCAATTCAATACGATAAAGATGGCAATACCTACTATGACCGCACAAATATTATTTCTCGCCCAGAGATGAAACTATACCGTGCCCGTATGCAAGCTATTCGTGAAGCAGTAGGTGACGAAGTCGACATTATTTTTGAATGCCACAGTTTACCTGGTGCGACATCTGCAATTCAAATTGGTGAGATTGCAGAAGAATTTGATTGTATGTATTTTGAAGAGCCGGTGAATTATTTAAACCACTCATTACATGCCAAAGTGGCTGATAAAGTGGCTGTGCCTATTGCAGGCGGCGAGCGCTTATATAACCGTTGGGGCGTGCGTCCATATTTAGAAGATCAAAGCATTGATGTACTACAGCCAGATATTGGTTTATGTGGTGGCTTTACTGAAACTAAAAAAGTATGTGATTACGCAGATATTTTTGACGTGCGTATTCAGGCACACGTGTGTGGTGGGCCGGTTGCAACCGCGGCAGCATTACATTTAGAAACAGCAATCCCTAACTTTTTAATTCATGAACATCATACTTATGCGATTAAAAAGTGGAACAGAGAGCTGTGCTTACAAGATCCACAACCTAAAAATGGCTTTTTTGAAGTATCAGAAGAACCAGGTCTTGGGATTGAGCTTAACGATGAAATTGTAATGCGCTCACAACGTGTTGAGATAAAGTAAAAGCGTTTGTGTAATGCCCCGTTAATCGGGGTATTACCTGATTACTTTGAGGCGATTGTTAATGTTTAAGATGGCTTCACATTCGGTAGTATCATTAAATGAAACGAGTACAGCTCTCTCTAGCCATGATTCGCGGTCAATTATTTCTCCCCATTTAACGGAACCAAAAGATAAATAAAACTTAAAAGGTGGTACAGGCCACATAAATGCCAAATTAGGTTGGGTATTAACTAAGAATAACCCTGAACCCGAAAGCCCTATTCCAATACCTGCAGCAATGTGAGGGGATGTAGTTTTTGAGTTAGGTACTTCAGAATCACAGTTGATCGTTATTTGATCATTATTGCTTTTTTCAAGTTTGCTAAAACAGTAAGTTAGCTGCTTTTTATTATATTGTAATGTCGTACATCCTTTTTCAGGTGGGTTAATGTTAAGACATTGAGATGCAGCGGCGTTTATTTTAATGCTTCGACTTAATGATAAAAAATTAGGTTCCCTAACATCGCAAATAACGCCAGATTGTAAATGTCTTCCAGGTTGTGACCAAATAACATTGAAGATATCGCTCCATGAAAATCTTATCATCGTATTTGGTTCAGCATATTTGACCATCCATGCAAGTGTATAGAACGAACTATTTTGGGCTTGCTCTTCAGGTAAGGCCATAAAGACACAAAAACTAGTTGCATTGCTGGAGTTATTTTTAACTTTTAAAGTATAGTTAGTCATTGCTCTGGCACACCTTCCTAAAAGATATCAAGCCCACTTAATTGTAAATAATTCTGCAATATTAATTGGACGTGTTTCAAGGTCACCCTCTGTCGTGATCTGAGTTTGAGTACTCGCTGCAAGATTAACACCATAGGCTGGACTTCCTTTTTCAGGATTAAGCATATTCACAGGCTTAAAAGTAATGGTATGTTGATGCTCTTTAAATATATCGGGCTCTGTTGTACCCACTAGGTCACCAATATTATTCGAATCACCTGACATTTTACGTTGTTTGGCATTTTTATCTCTACCGGCTGAGTTATCCCAAGCACGGCTGAAATATCCTCTAAAATCAGGTAATAAAGAAAATTCACCTTGCTTGCCGAAGCGATAGTTAATAACCGAGTTTAGCCGTGTTTGATCACTGTTCAATGCAATTGGTATAGTACATAGAGGTAGTTCTTCTGCTGGTGCTTGTTCTGTTGCTACGTACTGCTTTCGCTCACCAATGACACCTGCAACAATACAAGGCAGACTAGCTAAAGCTATATAGCCCTTGTTTGCGAATATTTTTTTTACAGAAATAACGACAGACGGGGAAGAGCACGAAAGTTCAACAAAAACAGTTTTTGCATCCATTGCAATTTCTAATTCGGTAGATATATTGAGTTCTTGGCTGTTTTGGATTGTGTATGTTCTTTGGACATATGTAATACCGTCTGACAAGCAAAAGTGTAGCTCGCCTGTTCCTTTAACATTTAACTGTGCCACACAGCTAATGTGTTCAGAACATAGAGTTTCTTTCCATCTTGGAAACTCGTGAATATTTTGTCGAAAGCTCATTGTGGCGTTTTCTTCTGTACTGGTAACGATTCGACAGCCGTTATTTTCTGAACTAATTTGTGAACCATTACCTGGATCACTGTATATCCAGCCATCGGGGTGGTTATACTTAATAGGTTGTGTATTCGTTTGATTACTAAAATAACGAAAGTCGTAGTTATACACTAAGTTTTTTTGTTGCATTGCAAATAATAAACTATCTATATCATAAGTATGTTGATTATCTAGAGCAGCCATATTTGATTCCCTCCAATTAATGTGTGCGCCATTAATTAGCGCACACAAATTAGCATTAATTTAGTACTAAAACATTTTGGCTATTTAAGGTTGCGCTCTGCGTTAAAATTCCTTGATATGGAATTTCGAGAGCTCTGCCACTGTTCATGATTGTTTGCGTATCTAAAATTTCGCCAGTTTTGAAGTTACCAGCAACAAGGTAATATTTAGGCTTGGGTGTCCATGTTAAATTCATATTCGGTTGCGTACTGACTAAAAAAGTCCCCGCACCACTCATAGCAATACCGATACCTGCAGCAGCTGATGGAGTGGTGTTTGAATTAGGTACTGTCTCGTCACAATTTGTAAAAATACTGCCACTATTACCTTTTACAGGAGAGCTCATGTTAAAGGCATCATTAACATTGTCGTAGCCTAAAGTGACTGTATTCGCACCATCTAAATCAACTCGTTTTGATTGTGATGTTTTACAGATAACGCCAGGGCGAAGCTCTTGACCTGGTCTTGACCAAATTGCACTGTAGTCAATTTCCCAAGCAAATTCGGCAGTTGTTCCTTGATATGCATACTTGCTAAACCAAGCTAATGTGAATACATTACCGCCAACATCTAATGATGGCTTTTCTTGGAAAATTGCAAATCGTGTTGGGTTAGTTGAGTCGTTTTTAACTAATAATTTATAAATAGACATCCTCGTTTCCTTTTAGTTGTGTTACATCATGTAAGTAAGTGTGTACTTGGTATGTCAACCAAGTCACCAAAAGATAGGTCTTCTAATTAGAGATTGTTATTACGAAGTATTACCTGCACTGTGTAATACTTTGTTATGGAATATTTCTCCCTAGTATCTAGATTGAGAAAGGAAGAGTGACTTCCTATCAATTTAGATTGCAAAGGAGACAGTAATGAAATTAATTAATTCGGTTATCTATAGCAGCTTTATCAGTTACCTATTTATTTCTGCAACTCAGGCGGCTGCAGACCCAATATGTGATGTAACAGCACAATCTTTTGCTCATATTCAGCAAAGGCATTGCACTGCAGGTGTACAAGCCAGTCAATTTTTGCCTCAGTATTGTGCAACAATTCAAGATGCACAACAATTTTGCGAACAAGTACAAAATGCAACTAATAAATCACGAACAGTACAGCCTGATTCTCGTATTAGGTATGATGCTAACCTAGGGATGGTAGTTGGTACTCAGCAAGAGAAGTGCGCCCGCTTGATAATTAAGCCAAATGGAGAGGTTGTTACTCAGTTCCCTGAACTAAATGGTGCACCGGGAAACTGTTTTTAATGTCAATTTTGGAATAGATAATAATGAGAAAGGTCGTTCTATCATCTACAACATTTCATCTCGATGAGCCTGAATTTCAATGCTCTTTGACAGATGAGCTTTGGCATGATGGTTATGAGTATATAACTATGTTAAATGATGCTCCTATACTACAGCGGTTTTGGAAGCATCAATATGGCGTAGAGGCTGAAAATCCAATATCAGTTAGTATGCTTAATCAGCTTACTGAAGAGCTTGACAAGTGTATTGCTTGTTACCCTATGGAAGAGTCGCTTGTGGCATTTAGCCTTGAATTTAAATCATTGATAAATAAGGCTGTTCGCTACAATTGTTCGCTACAAATAATAGCTCAGTAATCGACCAGTGAATGGCTGTAGCTCAGCTCGTTGCCACAGCCATTTCTTAATTTTTAGGCTCTGTTGATTCACAATTCGCCCCCTTTACAATTGTAAAGCACGTCCCTGCAAAACGAACTTTACCTCGTTTACGTTCAATCAAAATATCAGCAGATAATATATTATTGAAAGAGTCCATAAACTGTTTTCGCGCACGGTGGATCTGAATATTGACATGGCTCTCATTAATACCGAGATCGCGTGCTAATTTCTTAACTTGTACCCAGCCCTGTACATCAGGCTCAAATTTATTTTTGATATCAGTCAATTTATTTCGAGCCAGCAATAAAGTAAGATAGTGGTGAGAGCGAACATCTAGGTCAACTAATTTATTATGTTGCCTTATTTTTAATTCGGTTTGCTCTTCATCTAAGCTTAAATTGAACATAAATTTAAGGTTATTAATAGACGTAGGACTTAAATTCAGCGTGTTTTCTTGTGATGCCATTTCTGCTTGAAAAAACTGCCACTGCTGTTCTGCGATTATTATTATTTGGCCATCTTTTAAGAGTGTTAATTGGTGAGTTTCTGTATTTTCATAACACCAAGAGAGTCTCTCAGGGTCGTAATAAATAACAGCTTTGGGGTGTTGGCTATCGGGTAAAAAATGATAAGGTTCGAGCAACATACAATGTGTATTTGTTCCATTGACCGGTAGTAAAAGGTCTCTTGGTGGATCGATAGAAGTTAACTGGTAATCTAAGTTATTTATTTCTGAAAAGCTGATACGATCATTTAGGGCTAATACGGAATTGGTTTGCTTATCAAGTCGTTTACCGTTTAGCCAAATACCATTTTTGCTTAAATCACGAATGTACCAGTGTGGTTTAACCCACTCTATTACAGCATGAATACGTGTCACTTCTGGGTAGTTTAATAAGGTGTCAACAGAGTGGGCTAGCCGACCAAAACGATGAAAGTCGCGCAGATAAAAGCTCATATTTGAGTTTAACTTAGTCAGTATAGCCATACAGCTCTCTTTTGGTCTTTTAGTAAATAATATTACACTATCATATTGTATATATTGACTTTGCATTTAATTAACATTAAATACTAGACTAATTATTTACATATGATGGATCGAACAGTTTGTGTTAGAGGATTATTACAAACAAATACAAGTTTTGGCGCAAGGAGGAATGAGTACGATATACCTTGCAACAGATCTAGAGTTGAATAGACAAGTAGCCCTCAAAGTTATGAAATTAGCTGGAGATAATACTGAGCGAGCCATCATCGAAGCAAAGTTAATTGCAAGCTTAAATCACCCAAATATAGTGCAGCTTTATAAGATAATTCATCGGGATGAACAAATTTTATTAGAAATGGAGTATGTTAAAGGAACGACCTTATCCCATTTAATGAAAGAACAGAGTCTCACTCTTACTAAAAAATTAGAAATACTTATTCATATCAGCGATGGCCTAGCTGCAATTCATGATAAAGGCATACTACATCTCGATTTGAAACCTGCCAATGTATTAGTTAGTGATGAAGACACAGTTAAAATAACAGATTTTGGTATCTCAAAAATTAAAGGGGCTGAAGCGACAAATATAGGCACTGATTATGGCAGTTTAAAGGCAATGTCGCCTGAACAATTGAATAATCAAACTATGGATTTTCGTAGTGATTTGTTTTCACTAGGGCTAATAGCTTATCAATTATTAACAGGCTACCATGCCTATTCAAAACAAGCATCGAGTAATATAGGGCAAGATTTAGCAAAACAAATAATGTCATTTCCTTGTAGCGCAAGTTATGAATCGATCAAAGAGTTATCTGCCGATTTAGTGCCTTTACTTAAACAATTATTAGCATTCAAAGTTGATAAACGACCTGAAAGCGCTCGTGCCGTAGCATCTCAGTTTAGGCGGATTTTAGACTCACTTAGTTTTGAAAACCTGACTGTAGATGTTAAAAGCTATCAAAATAATAACAACGTAAGTAAACGTTTTTTCAATAGAAGATTATTTCTTACTGTGGTTCTTTGTCTGTTATTGAGTGCGGGGAGCTGGCTTTGGTATTCATCGAAACCGATAGAGAGGATAGCTTTGATGCCAGTAGAATTTACAGTGAGTAGCCAAGTTACGGATACACAAAAGCGCTTACTTAGTCTTGGCGTCAAAGATGCGATAACCGAATATGTACTTGCGGATCGCAAGTTTGCTTTAATTTCGAGCAAGGAAGTTACACAAACACAATTAATACTTGGTAATGATGCAGGCCTAAATAATTTAGCTGCTGCGCTAAGAGCTACTAAGCTACTGATTCCTGTATTAGATTGTAGTCTTTTGTCTTGTGACTTTACACTAAACGAATTAGATAAAAACGCCACAATGGTAGGCACAACCCGAAGTGCAACAAATAAAGAAAGCTATCTAAATATTTATAACTCAACACTATCTTCAATACAAAACTTGCTTAGCCCAAGCATCCTGTCAAATAGGGAACTGTTATTGTCAGATGAGTTTATCAGGCAATATGTATCTTTAGTTACCCTAACTGCGAATGATTTAGGTAGTACTCAAAAGCAACGTGCCATGGCTGAAGCCTTGTTATCGCAACAGCCAGATTTTAAGCCTTTATATCCTTTATACCGAAAAATAATTTTACGACTTTATAAGTCTTCCAAAAATGTAGCGCTCATAACAAAGTTACAATTTCAACTTGAACGAGCGCCAACTTCATACAGTGACAGTCCTGCTTATTTAATTGACCTACTTGAAATATATCAACAAACGGGGGAGCACATTAAAGCCGAAAAAATTATTAGCAGAATTCAAAACTCATCATTAGAGGAATACCAAAGAGAAACTATTTTGGCTATTTATTTTAAGCGTATAGGTCGCCTTGAAGAATCTTTAAAGCATGCGAAAATGGCATATAAAATAAGGCCAACTTTATTAGCGACAAGAAACCTTGCAATAGCGTATCTCACATCGGGGAAACGTGCTAACGCATTAAAATATTTAAAGGAGGTATTAAGTTATAACCCTAACGATATTGTAACGCTAAAAACAGTCGCTGATGTATATTTGTTATCGGGTGACTTGAAGGCTGCAGAGAATAACTACCAAAAACTGATAGATTCGGGGCGGCAAAGCGCTTCTATTTATAGTAATTATTCAATTACTCTTTCTCTACAAGGTGAGTTTGTCGATGCATTAAATTTTGCTCAAAAAGCGATGATGTTAGATGCCAAAACAACTACCTTACAACTTAACTATGCCGATTTACTTCATTTTAAGGGCCGCTTTACAGAGGCCGAAAGCTTATATTTAGAAGTCAATAAGCAGCTTGATTCTTCGTCGCAGAACGTTGCAGAACAACTTGAAAAAGCACAAGTGTTGATTCATTTAGATAGAAATCAACAAGCAATGAACCAGATTGAACAGCTGTTAGCTACTAATTCTAATTTGGCAGAGGCATACTTTGTTAAAGCAATGCTACAAAGCTTGTTGAATGAAAAATACTCGGCGTTAGCATCAATAGAGCAAAGTATAAATTTGGGGTGGAGCCCAGTTTTTTACCGTTTACAATGGTTTAAGGGGTTATGCTCTGAAAATAAGCTGATGAGCTTAATAGGTAAAGAGCATTATAACTTTTTATGTCCAGTAAAAAATAGCGCAGAGTAAGCTCTGTACTAGTGTGGCTCCATATCTTCAATTATAACGCGTGGGTCTTGCGAAAAATAACGCATAAGAGAGTTAACGTCAGTGCTCTTTTTTGCAATTAATCGAAAATTAA
The DNA here is from genome assembly GCF_030407535.1 of Pseudoalteromonas sp. APC 3224. Taxonomy (GTDB): domain Bacteria; phylum Pseudomonadota; class Gammaproteobacteria; order Enterobacterales; family Alteromonadaceae; genus Pseudoalteromonas. Next base: position 39,310 of record NZ_JASDDF010000006.1, read on the forward strand.
TTTCATAATTTGTACGTTGATCCAACTGCCCTGATACTACTTTTTTTGGATTCTCAGCCAATAGTTTGTTCAACTCCTGAGATAAGGCTTGATGCGGTAAAATACTAGAAATTGTAATAATTAATGACTTCCCTTCATTGGCAACAAGGCTATTTAGTTGGTAACTAAAGTTATCTTTAGCATCTGAAAAATAGCTGCCATTTTCAGAAAAAGTCCACTCCGATTCGTTTGCTAACTCATAATATAAGTTCAGGCTTCCACCTGTAGTGAGTTCTTTATAGTTGATTTTAATATCTTCAGCGCTAGAGCCTGATTTAGAAATAAACTCCCAAGAGTCATTTTCGTTTGGGATAACGCGAAAGCTAAGATCGTTCATGATAAAAGTCCTGTTTTAAATTTAAAATTTCTTATTTACTCCATGAGCATTTTAACTATAGATGTAATTAAGTATTCCACCAAAAAATAACAATAATTATTTTTGTTCAGAAAAAGTAAAAAAGCTTAACAGGCTTGAGAAACCACGTTCGGCCAGCGCTCTATAATATATTAGTATATCGCCTTGCAACTAACACCAGGTAGTGGCTCGGTAGCTTTACTATCTAAATGTCGGATAAAACATTGCTTACCTTTAATCATTAGTTCAAACTGATCCGGCATATTGAGCTGCTTGCCCATAATCGGATTTCCCTGAGGATCTTTATGATTAAGTCGCTCAAGCGTAACTGTGCTTGAGGTGACAAAAACATCGTCGGCTAATTGAACCTGCGAGCTATGCAGCAGTTGCGCAATTGCGTCGGCTACTTTAGCGCTATTGGGCTCAATTAGTAACGCATGTTGCAACTTAGGTGTGGGCTCTGAGCTTTGTGCTAAGCACCCCGTTAACCCTAATGTCGCTGCAGTCATGCTTATTACTAATAATTTGTTCATTGCTTATCTCATGTTATCACTAAGAATAAGATTTTGTTTTAGCATGGTTTGAATTCGCATATCTTCTACTTCTGGCATATCGGTGGCGATTGTGGGCGCAAAACCAAGAGCACTATTTGTTGAGCTTGGGGCAGGGCAACTGCCGCTTTCTCTATAGCTCAGCGCTGTACTTAATAAGTCTTCACTAGCATCACCTAAGCGCTTAGTAAAGTCATCGGCAACAGCACAACCAGCAATACGAACCGGTTGGCGTGCGTCATCAATGGTATTTTGCGGTGCGAAGCCATCTGAATATTCACCAAAACCTTTGTTATTTTCGCCAGTAAATTGAATAGTAAAATAAGTGGTGTCGCAGTTGTCGGTAGGGTAAAAACCATACGGTTTACCGCAGGTGCCTGCGCCTATCTGAATAATTTCAACATCTGCTCCGCGCAGCCCATTAATTATAGCCTCACTAGCCGAGCAAGTACTGCTGGTGGTAAGTACAAATACCCGTTCTAAGTTTAAGGTGGGTAACGGCGTGCCCGCTACAATTGCAGGATTATTTTCAAAGCCGACAAAACGATTTGTAAAAGGCATCGGCGTCAGTGCTTGGCCTGTGACGGGGTTGGTATTGGGGTATTTATCATTAAATATGGTGCGTTCAAATATTTTGCCTTGCGTGTTACTGCCCCCCACCATGTAGCCTACTTGGCTAGCCATTTGTAATAGCCCACCCCCGTTATAGCGCACATCAATGATTAAATCTTTAATGCTACTGGCAGCGAGTTGGTTAAAGGCGTTGTAAAGCTGTGTTTCGGCTATGGCGTTGTGGCTATTAAACTGAAAATAACCAACATCACCAGCGGCTAAATCGGTACGCACATTCATTACTGGTTGCGATTCGATGTTTTGAGACGTGAGTGTCACTGTGCGATTTTCATTAGTACTGATATCCCTAAATACAAACTCGGTAACTTTACCCGTTTGCTCGGGGAATAAACCTGCATTAATAATATCTACCTCACTCGATGAGATGGTGTTAATAAAATCAACGCCATCAACTTCTAAAAGCTCAAAACCACGAATAATATTTTGATTACTAGCTGGGGTATTTGGTTCGGTGTAGCTAACAACTGCTTGGCGTGGCGCGCTACCGGCAATTATTTTTACATTAAAGCCATAACCAAAGCTTAGACCGGATTGATTTTGTCTTTGCCACTCATCGGTCGGTAAACTAAAGTGAAAATTATCTTTTTTCGCACCTGAATCAGTCAGTTGCTCCGTTTTTAAAGTATTAAAGTAATCAATAACGCCTGATGTTAATGCTGGGTTGGTATCAATAATTTCGTCATACCATAGGTAGGTTTCGTTACTCCAAGAGCGTAGCCAGTTTTTTTCACTAATTGCTTGGCATTGACCTTTAAATTGCCCTGAACTGGCAAATACACCTGGAGTCCAGCTGCTATTATTAGTTGTTGGGTTGGTCGCATTGTCGCTACCTCCACCGCCACAACCTGTTAATACAGCGGCTAGCGAGCAAGAGAGTAATGTGTATTTAAGAGAAGATGGATTAAAAATGGCCATACGCATGCTCGTTTTTTAAACTGTTGAGCTAAATATAGCGGTTTTCATTTAGAGTTGATAGAGGCTTGCAGCATTTTTGTAACTCAAATATTGCCATGTAAGATCGTCGCTACACAGGCTGCGATAATGTTGCCATAACTCGTTGTAGTTAATATTAATTTGGCACACGGGGAAGTTGCTAGCAAACATCACTCTTTGCATACCAAAATGCTTTAAAATATGTTTAAAACATTGGTTTTGCTGCTCGCTATTAAGCATGAGTAATTCAAAACCTGAAAACTTAATCGCAACATTAGGCTGTTTTGCAAGTAGTTCAATTGCAGTTGCCCAGTTAGCAAGGTTGTGTGCAAGCCCTGAGTGATTAATGATTATTTGTAAACCACTAACTTGGTTGGCATAAGAAATGAGCCGCTCAGTGATGTTGAGGTTTTCTACTTCAAATTGGGCTTCAAAATGCAGCTTTAATTGGCTCAAGTGCCGCAGGTTATCAAGGCATTGTGGGCTCAATAAGCGCTCGGCATCATGACCTTCAGTGATATCTCTAATGCCTACAAGAGAGTGATGATCTAGCTGCTGAAGCGCTAGTTTAAATGCGTTATTTGACTGGTTAATTGTTGCAAAGCTAATTGCTTTATAAGGTATAGTTTTAATATGTTTGGCTAACCAGTTTAATTCTTTAACTGGTTGGTTATTATCAAACCCAGCTTCTATGTGCACTAAACCTGCGAGTTCAAAGTTAGTACTTTTGATCAGTTCAGCAACGCTGATGGGCTGCTTTATTTTATCTAAGTTAGACCAAGCTGGTGGGTTCGCACCTTGTAGCCAAGTGTATTGACCCTCCGGCAAATTAAAAAAGTGCAGATGCGGGTCAATAATTTTAGTACTCATTGTGCTGTGTAGCCACCATCAATACGTTGTAAGCTACCAGTAATAAAGCTGGCATCTGCACTTACTAAAAAGCTTACCAGTGCAGCAACTTCATCGGCTTGACCTAAACGGTTGAGCGGTTGTAATGCGGCTTCTTCTGCAACAATATCGGCTTTGTTAGCACCACTTCTTTTACAATATGCATCAATTGCATTATGAAATAACGGCGTTTCTATGGTGCCAGGGCACACTGCATTAGCGCGAATATTAAAGCTTGCGTAATCCAAGGCGGTGGTTTTAGCCATTGAAGCCAATGCGTGCTTAGTTAAGTTATAAGCAAATGAGTTTTGTTTGCCAATAATGGCCTGATCTGAGGCAATTAACACAATAGCGCCATCTTGTTGTGCTTTCATAGCTGGTAATACGCTTTGTATAGCCGCGTACGCACCTTTAACATTCAGTGCCATTAACGCATCGAATGTCGCTTCATCGGTGTGCTCAATTGTGGCACTTAGATGCTTACCAGCATTTGAAACAAGTACATCAATACGTTGTGTTTTTTCAATAATAGCCTGTATACACTGGCGTACGGCGGTTACATCACTAACATCACATTGATGAAAAACACCACTCTCACTGGGCTCAATATCTAAGTTATGAACCTGATAGCCGTTAGTTAATAATCGCTGTACTACAGCAAAGCCAATGCCTTTAGAGCCACCGGTTACTATTGCAACTTTTGACATACTTGTTCCTCTAATTAGCAATTAATGTGCGTGGCCGCAATCACCTTCAGCATGAACGTGGCCATGAGAGATTTCTTCGCTTGTTGCTTCACGAACGGATACAATCTCAACATCAAAGGTCAGTGTTTTACCAGCAAATGGGTGGTTTAAATCACAATCAGCATTAAAGCGGCCTACTTTTACGATAGTCACTTGATGGCGACCCTGATTTGATTGCACCATTGCAGTCATACCTGGCTTCCACACTTTTACATCGCCTTGTAAATGCTTAAGCGGAATGCGCTGAATTAAATCATCAACACGCTCGCCGTATGATTCACTTGGAGATAACGTTACGCTAAATTTATCACCAGCAGTTTTACCTTCAAGTGCGGTTTCTAAACCGGGTAGCATGCCTTCGCTGCCGTGAATGTAACTTAATGGCGCGTCGTTAAGGCTACTTTCTATTTGCTCACCGGCTTCGCTAAGGGTGTAATGAAATTCAACGGCCGAATTTTTACTGATTTGCATGCATGTCTCTTTAAGATTTAAATAAATTAAAAAGCAATTTTACGCGAAATACTGCGCTTTAGAAACTTAACGGGGATGATTTAATGTATTTTGTAAGTCGAGTAACAGATCTTTTTTAGCCGGTGTGGTTTTAGGTGTCGCAGCTTGGGGTATAAATAAAACTAACTGAGTCCCAGGCTTTAATACGCTAGATGCTGATAACTTATTCCAACGTGCTAAATCGCTATGAGCAACGCCATACAACTGACTTATATTCCACAGGTTATCACCGGGCTTAACGTGGTAATCTACCTCGATGGTTGGAATGACGGTCTCTTTTTGTTCCAAGTAAGGGCTTATTTTATAGTTAATAGTGAGTGATTCAGGTAACGTTTGAGGCTCTCCTAAAATAAGTTTTTCGCCAACACCAATAAAGTTATTTTGCTTATTATTGAGCTGTTTTAGTGTCTTTAAAGGCAAGCCAAAATGCCTAGCAATACCGTATAGTGTGTCATTTTTTTTGACTATGTATTCGCCTGCAAAATTGGCTTTAAAAAAACGGTTTTTTAGTAAAGCTTGTTGCTCAATAGGAAGCAACAAAGTATGCGGGCCATGGGGGGAACTTTGGTTTTTTAAATAACCTCGATTGAGGGCATGTAGTTGCTTTACACCCATGCCAGAGAGCTTGGCCATAATTGAAAAGTCGAACTGTTTTGCCACATTTAACGAGGTGGTCAGTGCTTTGTAAGGAAGCTTTGGCCGTTTAAACTTTGCTTTAGGGTGCTTTACTAAATAGCTTAGTGCTAACAGTTTTGGTACATAGTCAGCGGTTTCTTTTGGTAGGGTTAATGCCCAAAAATCAGTTGATTTACCTCTTTTTTTATTGCGCTTTATAGCGCGTTTAACTCGGCCTTCACCGGTGTTATAGGCCGCAAGTGCATGCAACCAATTACCATCAAAACGTTTATGTAAATAGCTTAAGTAATCTAGTGCTGCATCGGTTGAGGCCAATACATCTTGGCGTCCGTCGTACCATTGATCTGATTTAACCCCAAAATGATGTGCAGTTGCTGCAACCAGTTGCCATACACCCACAGCGTGCTCACTTGAGCGGGCGGTAGGTCTAAAGCCACTTTCTACAAATGGCAGTAATGCCAGTTCCATGGGGAGCTGCTTTTGCTCTACTTTTTTTACTATATGGTATAAAAAAGGCTCTGCACGGCGAGACACTATTTTTAAATAATTCGGTTGTTTTAAATACCAGTTAATGCGTTTCTTTAACGCCTGATTTTGCTCAACCGGTAAATGTAAGTTATCAGCAATATGTGCCCATAAGTCAGTTGGTTGAGTTACTTTTAGGGCTTTAGGCATTGTTTTTTTATTAATGATTTTTTTGGTGTTTGTAGAGGTCGGCGTGTTTGATTGTGCGGTTTTTTGCTCTACAGGTGCAGGGACTACAGGCGCAATGATCTCTGGCTGTGTGGTTTTACAGCTACATAGCAATACAATGGCAAAGCATAAGATCAGGTGACGCATTTTGTTCCTTTTTAAAAAATATATTTCCATATTTTAACACAATCCATTGTGTTCAGTTATTGACTGTTTTTAGCGCGAAGTAATCCCGATTGCAAAAATAAGTTACTTGATTTTATATCAAGTGGTTCTTGTTGGTAAGGTTTTAGTGCTTCACTTGGGAAGTTTTTTTGTAATTGCTCAATACTGGCTTCAGGGTTGTTTTTAACATGCTCCGTAATTGCTTCTAAAAACGTGAGTGACTGTTTTAATTTAACTTTATCGACTAAATTGCCATGGCCAGGAATAAAAAGTGACAGCGAATTATTATTTATATATTTTTTTAATAAACTTTGCCATTGCTTAAGCTTGCCATGCCCTGGGTAGGGGAGCCAGTCAATGATATCACCACCTATTAAGGTTTTACCCTTGTCAGCAAGTAATGTTAAATCGCCATTAGTATGTGCCTGATACGGGTTGATAGTTAATACATAATTTCCTAAATCTAATGTTTTAGGCTCACTAATACTCATTTTTGGTGGTGTTAGTTGATAATTCTGCCAGCGAAATAGGCGTGTTTTAGCGCGAGTGAGCTTTTCTCGCCATTGAGTTTGCTCAGCATCGGGTAAGGTGGCTAATCGCTGATAGCTCAGCTCAATGCTTTTTTCGAACCCCTCTAGCTTATCTGTTAATGCTTGCTGATAACGCGAAAAGTCGTTAGCGACTTGTTGGTGAGAAATCAGTTTTGCGTCTGGGAAGTAATGCTGCATAACCGCCATGCCCAGTAAGTGATCGTCATGAAAATGAGTGGCAACTAAGTAACATAAAGGCGTCTTTAGCTGTTGTTTTAGTTTGGTAACCAGTTGTTCTACTGCTGCAAAGTTACCACTGGCATCTACCAGTAAGGCACACTCACTGCCCTGAATTAACACTTGGTTAGAGTCGTAAAAACGTAATCTATCTGGCTGCTTGATAAATTGAATATTAGCCGATAACGATTGCCACTCAACTGCTGCATTGCTTTTTGCATGTATAAATAGGCAGATTAAAGGCAGTAAGCACTTACCTATTTTTTGAGCTTTAGTTAAAAGTGGTTGCATCTTTTTCTCTAGCTATATTTTGACGGTAAAAACAATAAAAGCGCAAAATGCGCTTTTATTTAGTGTGTTCAGAGTTTGAGCTTAAGTATTGACTCAACTTATCAATCAATTGATCTTGATGCTCAAGCTCAACTGATTTTTGAGTTTTTGCTTCAAGCAATTCGTGGCTTAAATTCAAAGCAGCCATAAGTAATGCTTTTTGATCGTTTCTGACTGTTGAACGTTGTTTCATTTGTTCAACTAAATCATTCAGATTTTTGGCGGCCGCTTTTAGTGCCTCTTCTTGCCCAGCCGGACAAGCAAATTGCTGCTCTTTACCAAGCAATTCAACAGTGACTCGCTGGTTTTGCAGCTCAGACATTAGCTTGCCTGTTGTGCGCTTTGTAATTTATCTAATAATGATGACAAGGTGGTGCTTGCATCTTTTTGTTTTTCTTCATTTTCAAGGGCCTCTAACTGTAATAACTCATTTTCATCAAGCAGTTTACTGTTTTGCTCTTTAAGCTCTGTAATATCAGTTTGCAACTGATTATTACGGGTAATTAGTTGGTCGATCAGTTGTTCGAGTTGTTGAAGAGTATTGTTGTTCATAAATGCGCTCATATAACTGTAATTAATGTCATGCAAATGTAAAGCAAAGTGTGTTTATTTGCCAGCATTTACGCTGGTTTTAGGTGATTTTTATTCTATGTTAAGGGATAATTCATGCTATTGGCTTTTTCATTCAGAAATGGTTCACGTAAACACCCGCTTTTGCTGTGACGATTGCCAAAGCAGTGTGCTTTATGGTTCACTAATTTTATTAAACAGCGTATGGCGAAAATAAATAATGCTTAGTTACAGACACTCCTTTCATGCGGGTAACCCTGCCGATGTACTTAAACATTTAGTGTTAGCGCAAGTGCTGGGTTATCAAACAATAAAAGATAAGCCGCTTGACTATATCGATACGCATTCGGGTGCTGGTTTTTTTGAGCTGTCAGCACCAGACGCGCAAAAAACCCAAGAGTACCAAGATGGCATAGAAAAACTTTGGCAACATACTAGTCAGCACGGTGCCTTAAATGACTACATTGAGTTAATAAAATCGTTTAATGAAAGTTCGTCTCTGGCGTTTTACCCAGGTTCACCAAAAATCGCCGAACACTTTTTGCGCCGCCAAGATAAGGGCTGGTTTTTTGAGTTGCATCCGCGAGATTTAGTCTTACTTGAAGAAAACATGCAAGGTAAGCGATCTATTCGTGTACGCGGCGAAAATGGGTTTGCAGGCTTAATTGGCCTGTTACCACCAGCCTCACGCAGAGCCTGTGTGTTAATAGACCCACCTTATGAAATAAAAGACGATTACAATACGGTAGTACAAACCATTGTCAAAGCCCACCAACGCTTTGCGACGGGTACATATATGATCTGGTATCCGGTTGTGGACAGAGAACGTATTGATAATATGGAGCAGGGTTTAATTGACGCGGGAATTAAAAATATTCAATTATTTGAATTAGGTACCGAAGCAGATACAGAAGTACATGGTATGACCGCCTCTGGAATGATAGTGATAAATCCACCATGGAAGCTGAAACAAACGATGGATGACGTGTTACCTGAACTAGTAAACTTGTTGAGTAAGCCTAGTGGTTTTTACCGTAGCGAGCAGTTAGTTGCCGAATAAAAATAAAAAAGCCTAGGGTCTGTTGACCTTTGCGGATTAAAATTTGTTCAAACTAGGGGCGGTTTAATCGCGGCGGGAGGTTTGTAACCTAGTGGGCTAAGTAAAAACCGAGCAACAAAGAGTAAATCGCCCTTAGGCAGAACCCTTCGGGCAGCGCCTGTTTGGCATTGATGCTGCGTTATCGCCTATTTATGGGGAATAACCACACCACATAGGCTCTGCCTTGCCTAAATACCAAACAGACTGCTGCAAATTTAACCTTGAAAGATCAACAGACCCTAGTTTAACTAGGCTTTATACTGATCTGCTTAGATGCGGAGTATTGTTACGCTTAATCAAAAGTAAACAGCGTTAAAGGTAGCAAGTTGGTTGCCTGCCTCATTTTGTAATACTAATTTTTCACCATTAATTTGCCATTGCGTTGCTGCCTGAAGCACAGCCGCCATCGCGCTTTCTTGTTCCATATTTTCATGACACATTTTTTGCGTGGTAGCTAACTGCGTAAAAGTAACCGTTTGCTTCGATACTTCATAACCGCCATTAAAGTTATTGCACCCTAAAAAACCGTGCACAGTGTTGTCACTATTAAATTGAATAAATGGCTCTTTAGTATTCACTTCAACGGGATTGCCGTCGATTGAAACGGCTTTGAAGTAGGTATTTACTAAGTCAACGTCTGGCTTTGGCGCTACTTTTGAAACAATAATTTCTAAAGGCTCTGATGAGGCCGTATTAGCAAAAGGCGAGTTACTTGTTGTGCTGGTGTATAGTAAGTTTCCTTGATTATTAATGGTTGCGCGCACGCTGTAGCGATGGGCTGGATCAATTTTTTCAAGGTTGTATTCAAGCTCTACTTTATACGGAGGTGCGCCTACTAAATCAATTACCTGCTCAGAAATAACGGTTGCTGCTACATCCATTTTTGACACATCAACCAAGGTAACGGTTAGCTGTGAATTAGGCGCTAATAGGCTGCGATCTAGGTAGCTAACTTGTACTGGTAGAGAGGCTGTTGTTTGTTTCACAGCGCTATTTTGCTGTGCGGTGTCATCGTTACATGCGCTAAGCATAAGTGTGCCACTTGCTAAAAAACATAGGCCTGCAACCGACTTTAAGATTGAGTTTGGCTTTGGTGAGAACATAACAGTTCCTAGATATAATTACGGATATAAACAGTAGCATACGGCTAAGTTACTTAATCATCGCTTAACTTGTAAATACAGCCAATACAGAAAGTTGAGATATAAAAAAAGACGCTAGGCGCCTTGATTCGTTACTTATTTTTTAACGTATTTAGTTAAAATTACAATACGTTGTCCATCAACACGCCCTTCAATATGTTCTGGGTTGCTGGTTAAGCCAATATTACGCACAGCAGTACCGCGTTTTGCTGTTAAGCTACTACCTTTCACATCTAGATCTTTTATTAACGTAACGGTGTCGCCAGCTTGTAGCACTACGCCATTACTATCAATGTGTTTAATATCATCATCTTCAGCAAGCGCTTGCTGAGCCCATGTTAATGTATCTTCTTCAAGGTAAATCATATCAAGTGCGTCTTGTGCCCAGCCATTATCGGCTGCTAGTCGTGTCAGCATGCGATAAGCAACAACTTGTACCGCCGGTGTTTGGCTCCACATGCTGTCATTTAAACAATGCCAATGAGTAGGAGTTAAATCGCTGGTGCCCTCAATTTGATCTTTACATGTTTGACAGGTGTAAATGCATTTATCTGAATGAGCTTCGGTAACTGGAGGTACTTCGTATACAGTTAAGTTATCTGTTGCTGCGCAGAGTTCACATTGGTTGTTGCTACGCTCTATTAAGGCTTGTTTAATGCTCATATTAGGGGCTCTTGTGAGTTTATAAAAAATTTATAATCGCATTATACCTTATAACCATAACCTTTGGGTATGCTCAGAGCGGCTGATAGCAGCAAAACCTTATAAAAAATAAGGTTAATAAAGGTTTTTATTTTAAGAATATAAATTTAGGCTTAGTTGCTTGTTTTTTATTCGAATTAAAATTGCAGCAAGTCTTTAAAGTTTCACTATACTGGTTAGGTATAACAATAAAAATAACGCTTACATCACTGCAAAACAGGAAGGGTAATGCCAAATAATCCAGACGTAAAAAATTCATCTATTTTGGTCACTCAATATATTGCTAGGCAACCCATTTTTCATGCTGATAGAAGCATTTTTGCCTTTGAGTTACTTTATCGCGATTCAGTTAATAATGCCTTTCCTGCGGGAACAACCGACGGGCAGGCCACTGGGCGACTTTTTTTTAATGCGTTAATGCTGGTTGGGGTGGAAAAGCTGGCGCTTAATCAGACCGTGTTTATAAACCTATCTAGCGAAGGGCTTTTAGAGGATTTACCTACATTATTACAGCCTGAAAATACTGTAATTGAAATTGTTGAGCGTACTGAAAATATCGAGCTTGTTACTCAACGAGTAACTGAGCTAAAAAAAGCAGGGTATGTATTTGCGTTAGATGATTATGACGCGCATGAAAAATGGCAACCTTTGCTCAGTTTGGTTGATTATATAAAGCTTGAAGTAGAAGAGCCTATAATAAAAACCACCATGCTACTTAAAAAGCTCAAACGCAATCACCCTGAGGTTAAAATAGTGGTAGAGCGAATCGAAACGTATGACGAATTTAGGCAGCTTAAAGAAGCTGGATGCGATTACTTTCAAGGATTCTTTTTTGCACGGCCAGAAATGCTCAGTTACGGTAATGTTGAGCCGTTAAAAATGGCGGTTTTTGATTTATTGCGCTGCACATCTCGTCCTGATTTGGATTTTAACGAAATTAATCAACGTATTTCTAAAGATGTGGGTTTAACCGCACGTGTTCTCAAACTAGTTAATGCTCGCTCTGCTAATAAAAATTTAGTGATTACGTCAATTCCACAAGCGGTTGTGTATTTAGGGGAAGATTCTATTAGAAAGTTTGTACGAGTACTGGCGCTGAGCGAACTTGGCTCAGACAAACCTAGTGAACTTACTCGTTTAGGTTTATGTAGAGCGCAGTTTATGCAATTGATTTTAGAGCCTGGCGGAAAGATTATTGCAGAGCAAGGCTATTTAGTCGGCTTGATGTCGGTGCTTGATGCTATTTTAGATATGGAGCTGGAAGCTATTGCTAAAGAGTTTAGTTTAGGGGCTGAGTTATCCGGTGCACTATTAAGTTTTGATGGCATGATGGGTAATTCTTTACATTTAATAAAAGCGGTAGAGGAAGATAATTGGCAATTGGCTAAAAAGTTGTTAGAGACTATTCGACCTGCATCAAATATAGAGCTGGTGTATACAGCCATGTTAGATGCACGCCAATATGCGGATGAGTTATTAGCCACCATTATTGAGCAAGACTAACGCAAAACGTTTGGGTATGATTGGCACATATTGATTTTACTTAGTATTACACCATGCGTTTATTTTTACCTATTACCACTATTTTAATTGCCTTAGCTTTATTAATTCCCGGGGTGACTCAGCCCGTACTGAGTATGGAAGGTAAAATTGATAAGTCTAAACTTGCTCAAGCCGGTATTGAAATGTTGGCAGATGAAAGGAATCAAAACACCCGTAATATGCTAATGATGGTCTCGAGTATGTTGGGGTTAGATAAACTTGAAGGCGAGATCAGCGCTTATCAAAAAACGCGTAGTATTTGGGGCACCGTTAACGAACTGGCCGATAACAAAAACTACTTAGTGGCGATATTAGTGGCGTTTTTTTCAATGGTGATCCCAACAATTAAGCTGCTGCTTCAATTGTTGTATTGTGTGCTGAAGGAGACTTCGTTTAAGCACAATCTTGGTAAGGTGATTATCGGTTTAAGTAAATGGAGTATGGTGGATGTGTTTGTTATTGCATTAATAGTGGCTTACATGGCTGGTAATGCAAACGCGAACTCAGAAGATTTACTTAATATGCATGCTGAGTTTGGTACTGGTTTTTGGTATTTTACCGGCTATTGCTTGTTCGCCATTGCGGCTAGTAGCTTGATAAAGCCAGTGGTAAAAACCAGTTAATGATTGAGTTTTAAACGCAGTTACCATAAACTTTAAATGTCTATTTATTATTAGGTTAATTCATTGCAACGTATTTACTGTATTTTACTCACGCTAACTTTGTTACTCACTTTTGTGGGTCAAGCTGTTGCGTCTGTATCTATGGTATGTGATATGCCGCATATGAACATGGCAACCCATGCATCGATGCAGCATAGTGAAATGGCAATGAGTGACGACGCTGATACAACAACCATGTCTATGGATTGCTGTAGTGAGCAAAGCACGTTAACCCAAGATTGCAGTTGCCCGATGAGTGCTTGTAATTCGCATTCGGCCTTGCATGTAAACTCGCTATTTATAGCTTCCAAATTATCCTCTGAAAAAGTGCACCTTGCTGTCATGCAGCGCCAACCTAATTTTGCACGATCTCTTTATCGTCCTCCTATGCCTGCATAACCGCAGGATAGGTGTATTCAAAATCTAGCCATTTAGCTTTTTGTCATCTATCTGCTTAAAAATTTAATCGTTTTTTATTTTTTAAATTTAAGTGGAGCAAGTGATGAATCACTTCGCAGTATTAAAAGCCGTTTGTGTGAGCAGCTTGTTGAGCATTAGTGTCTCTGTACACAGTGCTGAACTGAGTTTAAATGAGGCAATTAACTATGCCTTAAACCATGAGCCTTGGCTTAAAGCCAGCAAACAAAAACAAGCATCAATTGAAGCAAAAAGTATTGCCGCAGGTACCTTACCTGATCCGGTACTCACGCTAGGGTTAATGAACTTACCCACTAATGGTTTTGCTTTTGATCAAGAAAATATGACCCAATTTAAAGTAGGAATTAGCCAATCGTTAAGCCGAGGCGATAGTTTAGCATTGCAGCAAAAGGCACTGTCTCAGTCGGCTGCGGCAGAGCCTTGGCTTCGTAAAGATAGACTCGCGCAGGTAAAAACCACAGTGACCGAGTCATGGCTCAATGCGTTCAGAGCGCAGCGAACTATTGCACTTAAGATATTATTCGTGCGCAATTAGAGCTAACCCGCCTTGAAGATAAACTAATGCAACTTGATCAACAGCTACAAGGTGCTAAAAAGCGGTTAGCACAATGGTTGCCCATCGACATGCTAAGCCAGCCTGTTGGTGAGGACTTTTCACAGGTTTCAGCGTTAAAAAACTACGCGGAGTTAGAGTTTCAGCAATTAATGGCATTGCTATTAAAGCACCCCGCTATTATGGCGATTGATGATGCAATAGAGGCAAAGTAAACTCAAATCAGTGTGGCTGAGCAAGGCTATAAACCGCAAATTGGTGTGAATATGGGATATGGTTATCGTGATGATATGCCAATGGGGGGCTCGCGAGCAGACCTTTTCTCTGTGGGAGTGAGTATCGATTTACCGCTATTTACCGATAATCGCCAAGATCAACTAGTAAATGCTGCCATTGCTGATAGCGAAGAAGCTAAAACACAAAAATTAATTGCCCTTAAAAAGCTACAAGGAATGTACTTTAAGGAAGTCAGCCAACTAACACGATTAAGTCAGCGAGCAGCGCTCTATAAAACTAAATTATTGCCGCAAATGGCCGAGCAATCCCAAGCGACCCTTAATGCTTATACTCGCGATGATGGTAATTTTTCGGATGTGATGCAAGCGCGGATCAGCGAATTAAATGCCAAAATAGACGCACTTAATATTCATGTTGATCAAAAAATTATTATTGCACGGTTAAATTATTACGCCAGTGCTGATGACGCCAGCTTAAAAAACTTATCACAGCAGGAGCTAACCTATGAATACTAATTTAAAATTGTCATTGGTGGCTATATGCAGTGCAGCGCTGACGGCCGGGGTGTTATTGAGCTTGCCAGCTGAGCACACTATGCCAAGCAATGACAAAACCAGTAGTAAAAAAGAGCCGCTTTATTGGGTGGCACCAATGGACAGTAATTATCGTCGTGATGAACCGGGTTTATCACCTATGGGTATGGATTTAGTGCCTGTTTATGAAGAGTCAGACAGTGATGCAAATGAAGGCCCCGGCAGTGTTAAAATTTCACCTACCGTGATTAATAACTTAGGTGTACGCACGGCACCGGTGGAGTTTGCAGTGCTGGAAAATGAAGTCAACACGGTAGGCTATGTACAGTATAACCAAGACCAGCTCATTCATATTCATCCGCGGGTAGAGGGCTGGGTAGAGACATTATATGTGAAGGCAGCAGGCGATCAGGTTAAACAAGATGAGCCACTTTATACCTTGTATTCACCGCAATTAGTCAATGCCCAAGAAGAGTTTGTTTTAGCGTTAAAGCGCAATAATCCGGTGTTAATTCGGGCGGCTAAAGCACGTTTAAAATCGCTTAATGTGTCTGAGGGTTTTATTTCACGCTTACAAAAAAGTCAGCAAGTGCTACAAAATATTACTTTTTATTCTCGCCAAGGTGGCGTTGTTGATGAGCTTAATATTCGTGAAGGGTTTTACGTTAAACCAGATACATCAATGATGAGTATTGCTCAGCTTGACGAAGTGTGGGTTGAGGCTGAGGTATTTGAACGCCAAGCTGAGCTGATCCGTGTTGGCTTACCGGTAACCATGACACTCGATTATTTAAGTGGTCAACGTTGGCAAGGGCAAGTGGATTATATTTACCCTACTTTAGATGCTAAAAATCGTACTTTACGAGTGCGTTTGCGCTTTAATAACCAAGGTCATCAGTTAAAACCAAATATGTTTGCGCAAGTGAGTATTCATAGCCAAAAAGCTGAAAAGCAGTTAATTGTGCCTAAAGAGGCGGTTATTCGCACTGGTAGCCAAAACCGCATTGTAATTGCGCTTGGTGAGGGGCGTTTTAAATCGGTTGAAGTAACCTTAGGGCGAAGCGATGCGACTCATACTGAGATTTTATCGGGTGTTTTGGCTGAAGATGAAGTGGTTACTTCTGCGCAGTTTTTAATTGATTCAGAGTCGAGTAAAAGCTCTGACTTTAAGCGTATGCAAGCCCCTTCGCACAGCACCATGGCAATGAGTGATAGTGACCCAAGCATGGCTACTGTGAATGGGGTTATCAACAGCATTGACCCTAGCACGCGGGTTATGAATATTAGCCGTGAAGCGATTGAAAAGTGGGGGCGCGGACCTGCAACTATGGACTTTGTGTTAGCAAAAAATGTAACCATTGAGACGTTTAAGCTAAATGATGAAGTTACATTTACCTTTAGTATTGAGCAAGGTGAGTTTGTGATCCATACAATGACTTCTGTGCACGCTATGCACAGTCAGCACGAGTAGGAGTGGTTATGATTACTGCAATTATTCGCTGGTCTGTTGTTAATCGTTTTTTTGTACTGTTACTGACCGCTATATTGATTGGTGGCGGCTTGTATGCTGTAAAAAACACCCCAGTAGATGCCTTACCCGATTTATCTGATGTACAGGTTATTGTTAAAACATCTTACCCAGGGCAAGCGCCGCAAGTAGTGCAAGATCAGGTCACATTTCCTATAACCACGGCGATGTTATCGGTACCAGGGGCGCAAACAGTACGCGGTTTTTCGTTTTTTGGTGACTCCTACGTGTACGTTATTTTTGACGAAGACACCGATTTATATTGGACGCGAAGTCGTGTTCAAGAATATTTAAGTCAAGTATCTGCGCGTTTACCCAATACGGCAATTGCAGAGCTAGGCCCGGATGCCACAGGAGTTGGCTGGGTGTATTTATATGCACTCACTGATACCACAGGTAAGCATGACATCAGCCAATTACGCAGTTTACAAGATTGGTTTTTAAAATTTGAACTGCAAACTGTACCCGGTGTGTCCGAAGTGGCATCGGTAGGCGGCATGGTCAAACAATACCAAGTAAACGTTCAGCCCGATAAGCTTCGTGCTTATGGTATTCCGCTAAGCCTTATTCAAACTGCCATTAAGCAAGGCAATCAAGAAATGGGTGCATCGGTAGTTGAGATGGCAGAAGCTGAATACATGGTAACCAGTACTGGCTACGTAAAAAGTGTTGCTGATTTAGAAGCCATTCCTTTAGGTATAAACGCTAACGGTACTGCACTACAGTTACGTGATGTTGCTAATGTGCGTTTAGGTCCGCAAATGCGCCGCGGTGTTGCCGAGCTTAACGGCGAAGGCGAGGTGGCAGGTGGCGTAGTGGTTATGCGCTTTGGTGAAAACGCGCAAAAAACCATAGAGCTCGTTAAAGCTAAATTAGAGTCACTTAAAAAAGGGCTACCAGAGGGGGTTGAAATTGTACCTGTGTACGATCGCTCTCACTTAATAAAAGACGCAGTTGATAACCTCACCTCTAAATTAATGGAAGAGCTTATTGTAGTGGCTTTAGTG
Source organism: Pseudoalteromonas sp. APC 3224 (assembly GCF_030407535.1). Lineage (GTDB taxonomy): Bacteria > Pseudomonadota > Gammaproteobacteria > Enterobacterales > Alteromonadaceae > Pseudoalteromonas. The sequence continues at coordinate 56,569 of NZ_JASDDF010000006.1, forward strand.
TGTGTGGTGTTTTTATTTCATATACGCTCATCGCTGGTGGCTATTATTACCTTACCGTTAGGTATACTCACCGCTTTTATTATTATGTATTGGCAGGGAATTAACGCCAATATCATGTCATTAGGCGGGATTGCTATTGCGATTGGTGCTATGACTGATGGTGCGATTGTGATGATTGAAAACATGCACAAGCATATGGAGAAAAAACCGCTAACAGATGAAAACCGTTGGCAAGTGGTGATTGACTCTGCCAGTGAAGTTGGGCCTGCGTTATTTTTTAGCTTATTAATCATTACCGTGAGCTTTATGCCGGTATTTATTTTAGAAGCTCAGGAAGGGCGAATGTTTGCGCCATTAGCGTACACAAAAACCTATGCAATGGCAGCTTCTGCTGGCTTAGCAATTACCTTAGTACCCGTGCTGATGGGTTATTTCATTCGGGGTAAGGTGATATCTGAAAATAAAAACCCAGTTAACCGTTTACTGGTAAATAGTTATAAGCCGCTGTTAAACCTAGTACTAAAATTTCCAAAAAGCACCTTGCTGATTGCACTAGCTATCACTTTAGTGGGCTTTTATCCGGTAAATAAAATAGGCAGTGAATTTATTCCACCTCTTGATGAAGGTGATCTAATGTATATGCCGACTACTTACCCAGGAATTTCAATAGGTAAAGCGCGCGAGCTATTGCAGCAAACCGATAAATTGATTGCCACTGTGCCCGAGGTAAAAACCGTATTTGGTAAAATTGGACGAGCGGAAACGGCAACCGATCCGGCACCACTGACCATGATTGAAACCTTTATACAGTTTAAGCCTAAGGAGCAGTGGCGCGAAGGCATGACCACTGAAAAGCTCAAGCAAGAGCTGGATGCTTTAGTAAAGCTCCCAGGACTCACAAACGCTTGGGTAATGCCAATTAAAACGCGGATAGATATGCTGGCTACAGGGATTAAAACCCCTGTGGGTATAAAAGTCGCGGGCCCTAATTTGAATGAAATTCAAAAAATAGGTCAACAAATAGAGGTATTACTTAAAGATCTTCCCGGTACGGCGTCTGTTTACTCAGAGCGTGTAGCGGGTGGACGTTATATTAAGGTAGATATTAACCGTGAAAAAGCAGCGCGCTACAGTTTAAATATTGCTGATGTGCAACAAGTAGTCGCAACCGCAATTGGTGGCATGAACGTGACTGAAACGGTTGAGGGTCAAGAGCGCTACCCTGTAAATCTTCGTTATCCGCAAGCGTACCGTGACTCCCCTGAAGAACTGATGCTTTTACCTATTGTTACTCCAACGGGTCAACGTATCGCACTTGCTGATGTGGCGGATGTATTTATTAGTGATGGCCCGCCTGGGATAAAAAGTGAAAATGCCCGTTTAAATGGTTGGAGCTTTATTGATATTAAAGATACAGATATTGGTAGCTATGTAGCAAATGCTCAGCAGTTACTAAATGAGCAGCTAATTTTACCTGCTGGATACTCTATAACTTGGGCTGGGCAATACGAATATATGGAGCGTGCCAAAGCCAAACTGAGTTATGTGTTGCCGCTGACCTTAGCCATTATTGTAGTATTGCTTTACCTTAACTTTAGAAGTTTCACCGAGGTATTTATTATTATGGCGACTTTACCACTGGCGATGATAGGAGGTATCTGGCTAATGTACTTAGAGGGCTTTAACTTCTCTGTTGCTGTAGGAGTCGGCTTTATTGCCCTTGCTGGGGTGGCCGTAGAAATAGGCGTTATAATGTTGGTGTATTTAAATCAAGCCTATAAAGCGCAGATAGAGGCTGCTTCTAAAATTGGTAAAAGCTTGAGTATAGAGCAGCTTAAACAGGCGATACTAGAAGGTGCGGGTCTACGAGTACGTCCGGTAATGATGACAGTGGCAACCATAGTTATTGGCTTATTACCGGTGCTTTATGGTACAGGCACGGGCAGTGAAGTAATGAGTCGAATAGCCGCTCCTATGGTCGGCGGTATGTTTAGCGCCATTGTTTTAACATTGCTGGTATTGCCTGCTGTGTATTTATTGTGGCGAAAGCGCAACCTATAATATTTACACTGATTATGTAACTTGTACTGAAAATATCAGTACAAGTTAGGCAATCTTTTCTTTATCTACTGATTTTGTTGAATTTCTTATTGGCATGATTCACGCATCTATTTAATCAATAGTTTTAAAAAGTAAGGAACGCACATGCAAGTTAAAACAATTCAAGAAGTGTTCGATTGGACCGTTCAGTTTCATACACAAATGGCGGCTAATTTTTTTAGCGTAAGGGATTTACTTGGAGAGCATAACAAACAGTTAATTGATTATTGTGTTGAGTATGAAAAAAAACTTGCTGAGGATTTAATCGGGTTTAAAGCAATCACTGAAATAAATACTTTAGATACATATTGTTATGAATATTTTTCAGAGCACTCAGAAATCATTAGCTTTACTGATTTAGATCGCAGTAATGAGCTAGATGAATTAGCGATTCAAGAGTATTTATCTCAGCAGCATCAAAAAGTATTAAATGCATATAGTTATTTGGCAGATAAAGCGCAGTCACCAGAGGCTCAAGAAAAGCTAGGGGAGATCTTACAGCTCGAAGAGCAAGGTCTGAAGCAGATGATGCAAAGTATTAATCGTCATGTAGATATGTAGCACTGGGTGTTATGCATAAAAAAGGCGCTGTAATTAGCGCCTTTTTCGTGTTCATACTAGTAGGGCAGATTTAGCTTTGCTCTACATCCACTACTAAGTCACTTGTAATTGACTCAAGTGCATTAATAACTTCTTCTTTATTTAATCCGTTAGGTAGGCTCACGGTGGCAACAGCACTAAATATAGGCACTCCCCAGTTTGGCGCACTTTGCTGCCTAGAGTTTAAGTTTGTAATGTTCGCGCCTTTATGGCGAATAACACTTGCTAGCTCTTGCACTATACCTGGGCGATCGTTACCGGTGATCACAAAATTAAGTTGCTCAAGCTCTACAGGCTCAATTTCAGTGTTGCCCTTTTCAATGCGAACATCTAACTTAGGAAGCCCATTGAGCGCATTTTGAAATGTCTGTAAATGCTCTTCAGCCACTTCAACCTGTATAATGCCTGCAAAGTGACCGAGTAAGTGACTCAAGTTACTGCTTAACCAATTGCCATGGTTTTCTAATATAACCGATGAAATACTTTCTACTAAACCGGGGCGATCTTCCCCTAAAATAGTTATTACCAACTGCTTCATAATAGTTCTCTTTTTAAGCCCAAATGAAAAAATAAATGCATAGGCATTAAGTGATGCGATCTAATGTATTTGATTCTAAATGTATGTAAAAGCTAACCACAAAAGGATTGTTACATCTTAGGAGGTTACTTTATTATTGTTATATTAGATGCCCATTGAGTATTGTCTTGGATAAATAGTTTGTCCAATTAATAATTGATTTAGTTCATTAATAACGCAAAAATAAATATAACCACTAAAATAAATAATTCTTTAGTATTATTTTAAGTTGTAATTTTGCCTAAAACCTGCTCAAAAAGCTGTAAATTTAATCTGTAAAGATGAACAGACTCTCTATAAGTAAAGAATTATTACGACTGTAACATTACTGTCACTTTGATGAAATATAATGCGCCCAACGTTAAGATATAAGGGTGTTTTGATGACTTCAAATCCGAATAAACCGACTTTTAATACGGATCGAAGCCGTCTATTTAAAGACCGGTTTGCTAAGTTTGGTATAACCGCAGGCGGTATAATGGTATTAATAGCGCTGCTATTGATCTTCTTTTACCTTCTTTATGTAGTGCAGCCCATTTTCGAGTCAGCCAAAGTTGAAAAGCGCGCTAGCTTTAATGTTGCTAATGCTGAGCAAATTGTAGGGCTTGGTGTCGAGGAGCAAACTGAGGTTGCATATTTACTTGATGATCAAGGTCAAGTTAACTTCTACAGTGTTGATAAAGCAAAGTTTGGTAAAAAACTAAAAACACTTAATGCCACTTTATCCGCGCGGGTAACCAGTTTTGCAAACAGTGCTCCTTTTCAAGGGCATTATGCGTATGGCCTTGAAAATGGCACCGTAACTATTGTCGCACCTAAGTTTTTAGTCACCTTCCCTAATAATGAACGTAAATTAACTCCGCGTTTAGGTTATCCTCTGGGTGAAATGGCACTCGAAGTTGATGAGCAAGGTGCAGCTATTAAGCGTTTTGCCTTTAGCCATTATGAAGACAAAACAGCCGTTGTGGCACTTACTGCCGATAAACGTGTGGTATTTAGTAGCTTTGTTGCCGAAGAAAATATGTTTACTGGTGAAGTCGAATGGCAAGTGGAACGCACTGAACTTAACGTTGATGGTCGCGTAGATGAGCTATTAATGTCGCCAGATACCACTCGCACATTTGTTCGTTCTGCCAATCAAATTTACGTATTCGATACCCGCTATCCAAGTGAAGTTGAGCAAATTCAATTATTATCTGCCAATGAAGAAAACGCGAATATAGTGTCATCACAACTATTGGCTGGTGCAAACTCACTGATGTTGGCCAATGATAACGGTGAAATATCCCAGTGGTTTGAAATCAATACAGACTCAGGGCGTGAATTTCAAAAAATCCGTTCGTTTGAAACTACCAAACAAAGCAAGCTGAATATTTTTACTGAATTTTATCGTCGTACCTTTTTTACAACGGGTCAAAATGGTGAATTAGGGCTTTATTACACCACCAGTGAAGCAAAGTTATGGCAAGGTAAAGTCAGTGATGGTGAAATTGAACAGTTTGCTATTGCTCCGCGTTCAAATGCGGCGCTAATTTTAGCTGATAACAAGCTGACGGTTTTAGAAATTCATAACGAGCATCCAGAAGTAACGTGGTCAGCGCTTTGGCAAGAAGTATGGTACGAAGGCTACCCAGAGCCGGGTTATATTTGGCAATCTACTTCTGCCAGTGATGATTTTGAATCGAAGTTTTCATTAGTGCCAATTTCATTTGGTACTTTAAAAGCTGCTATGTACGCAATGTTATTTGCTGTACCTATTGCTATTTCAGCCGCTATTTATACTGCTTATTTTATGTCGAGCGAATTGCGCCGTGTGGTAAAGCCAACGGTTGAAATAATGGAAGCTCTGCCTACGGTAATACTCGGCTTTTTAGCTGGCTTGTGGTTAGCGCCTTTAATTGAAGAGCACTTGCCGGCTATTGTTGGTTTGCTGGTGTTACTGCCATTGGGTATTTTAGCAACCGCTTTAGGCTGGAATAAATTACCTGCGGTTATTCGCCATAAAATCCCTGAAGGCTCACATTCAATTTTATTAATACCAGTGGTGTTATTTATTGGTTGGTTGTCGTTTGCGATGAGCGAAAGTATTGAGTTATGGATGTTTGATGGCAATGTGCGTCAATACCTAACTAATGAATTAGGCATGACCTTCGATCAGCGTAATTCATTAGTAGTGGGTATCGCGATGGGCTTTGCGGTTATTCCCACTATTTTCTCAATTGCCGAAGATGCGGTATTTAGTGTGCCTAAACATTTATCAAATGGCTCGTTAGCATTAGGTGCTACGCAGTGGCAAACCCTAATTCGTGTGGTGTTATTAACCGCCAGCCCAGGTATTTTTTCTGCGGTAATGATGGGTTTAGGTCGTGCCGTAGGCGAGACTATGATTGTACTTATGGCTACCGGTAATACCCCAATTATGGATTGGAGTATTTTCCAAGGCATGCGTACCTTAGCCGCTAATATCGCCGTCGAAATGCCTGAGTCGGAAGTAGGGAGTTCGCATTACCGAATTCTATTCTTAGCCGCCTTTGTATTATTCATATTCACCTTTATTTTCAACACCGTTGCTGAGTTTGTTCGTCAGCAGCTGCGTGAAAAATACAGCTCAATGTAAGTGGAGAAACACGACATGGTAAAGCAGTGGTTTAGGTCTGGTTCTCCTTGGATTTGGATGACCGGTGGTGCTGTCAGCATCAGTTTAATTTCAGTAATTGGTTTACTCGCCATGATTGCATGGAAGGGACTAAGCTTTTTTTGGCCATCTCAAGTTATGCAGTATGAGCTTGAAGGTTCAATTGCTAAGCAAACCGTTATTGGTGAAATTTATGACCGTGAATTAGTACCTAAGTCGCGCTTAGCGGCAACGGGTATTGATGTTTCTAAATTTGAAAAAGACGAGGTTGAGCGTTTACTGATTAAAACAGGTAACCGTGAGTATGTTGATTTAGATTTTCGCTGGATACTCGAAACCGATATTAAACAAAGTTCAGCGCCCAAAGCGCTCGCGGTGTTTGAGCGTAGTAAAAACGGTAACTTTTATGGGTATGTAGAGAGCGTCATTAAAGATGGCGAAACGGTAACAGCTGATAAAGTTGAAACCTTACATGACCTTGTAGAGCGTGCGGTTGACTTAAACGACGAAGCGCTTGATTTGCAAAATGGCGACATAGGGCATATTAACTATGAGCTAGAGCGTTTACGTTTACAGGAAAAAGCCTATTTGCTTGATAATGAGCTAACCGACGAGCGTGTTGCTGAACTTGCTCAAGCGCGTGCTGATTTACGTACGAAATATGGCGAATTAGAAAAAGAGCTATTTGCACTGCGTAAACAAGCTAAACGTGACCAAGTAACCGTAAAAGATATGCGTGGTGAGGTTGTTACAATCCCGCTATATCAAGTGTTGGACGTATGGTTTCCAAACGACATGGGCTTTTTTGCTAAACTAGGTCATTACTTTGTGCAGTTAGGTAAGTTTGTTTCAGATGACCCACGTGAAGCCAATACCGAAGGTGGCGTATTTCCTGCTATTTTTGGTACGGTATTTATGGTGATGTTAATGGCTGTGATTGTAACGCCATTTGGCGTGGTTGCTGCTATTTACTTACATGAGTATGCGGCTAAAAACGCAATTACTAAAATGATCCGTATTGCGGTTATTAATTTGGCGGGTGTTCCGTCTATTGTATACGGCGTATTTGGCTTAGGTTTCTTTGTTTATATGGTTGGTGGTAGTGTTGACCAATTATTTTATCCAGAGTCATCGCCTACGCCTGTATTTGGTACACCTGGCGTGATGTGGTCGGCACTTACCTTGGCTATATTAACGTTGCCTGTGGTAATAGTGTCAACCGAAGAAGGTTTATCTCGTATTCCTAGTACAGTGCGCGATGGTTCATTAGCACTGGGTGCGACTAAGGTAGAAACGCTATGGCGAATCATTATTCCTATGGCCAGCCCTGCAATTATGACGGGGTTAATTTTAGCGGTTGCTCGTGCTGCGGGTGAAGTTGCACCGCTTATGCTGGTGGGTGTGGTAAAAATGGCGCCAACGTTACCGCTTGATGGTAACTTCCCATATATACATTTAGACAGAAAGTTCATGCACTTAGGTTTTCATATTTACGATGTTGGCTTTCAAAGCCCGAACGTTGAAGCGGCGCGTCCGCTGGTATATGCAACGGCCTTTTTGTTAGTGTCGGTTATTATTACCCTTAACATCACCGCCATTGGTATACGCAACCATTTACGTGAAAAATTCAGATCGCTTGAGCATTAATTTAGTATAGGTAACAAACATGATTACAGTCGCTCCAAAAGTAAACCAAGCAAAGCCAAGCTTGAAGTTAGATTTAAATAATTTAACAGACGAACAAAAAGCGCTAGAAATTAAAGATCTCGACCTTTACTACGGTGATAAACAAGCACTGAGTAAAGTAAATATGAACATTCCGAAAGGCCAAGTAACGGCATTTATCGGTCCGTCGGGTTGTGGTAAGTCAACTTTGCTGCGTTGTATTAACCGTATGAATGACTTGGTTGATATTTGTCGCATAGAAGGCGAAATAATGCTGCACGGGCAAAATATTTACGACAAAAGCGTAGATGTTGCTGCGCTTCGTCGTAATGTTGGCATGGTGTTTCAGCGTCCAAACCCGTTTCCTAAATCAATCTACGAGAATGTGGTTTACGGTCTTCGCCTGCAAGGGATTAAAGAAAAGCGTAAGCTTGATGAAGTGGTAGAGCAATCGCTACGTGGTGCGGCTCTTTGGGATGAAGTAAAAGACAGACTTCACGATAGCGCATTTGGTTTATCGGGCGGTCAGCAGCAGCGTTTAGTTATTGCTCGCTCAATTGCGATAGAGCCAGAAGTATTATTACTTGATGAACCAACATCAGCACTCGACCCGATTTCAACTTTAGTGATTGAAGAACTAATTAATGATTTAAAGAATAAATTTACTGTGGTTATTGTTACTCATAACATGCAACAAGCAGCGCGGGTATCTGATCAAACCGCGTTTATGTATATGGGTGAGCTCATTGAGTATTCAGATACCAATACCTTATTTACCACACCAACGAAGAAAAAAACTGAAGATTATATTACCGGACGCTACGGCTAGTCGGGTTAAAACGCTAAAACAATGAATTATTAAAGAAGGTCATTATGGAACACAACATTAATAAACATATTTCTGGTCGTTTTAACCAAGAGTTAGAAGATGTGCGAAACCATGTACTGAGTATGGGTGGGTTGGTTGAGCAACAACTTAATAGCGCGCTTGATGCAGTTAGCAAAAACGATGCGGTATTGGCACAAAAAGTACGTGAAAACGACTACAAAGTTAATGCAATGGAAGTCAGTATTGATGAAGATTGCACCCGTATTATTGCTAAGCGCCAACCGGCAGCCAGTGATTTACGTTTAGTAATTGCAATAGCAAAAACCATTGCTGATTTAGAAAGAATTGGTGATGAAGCTAAGCGAATTGCTAAAGTTGCACTAGACTCATTTACTAAGGATCAACAAGATTTATTAGTAAATATTGAAAATATGGGTCGCCAAGTATCTAAAATGCTGCATGACGTTTTAGATGCATTTGCACGTATGGATGTGCAACGTGCATTTGAAGTGCATAAAGAGGATGCTAAAGTAGATAGAGAGTATGAAGCTATCACCCGTCAAATAATGACGTACATGATGGAAGATCCGCGCTCAATTCCAAAAATCATGGATTTAGTATGGTCTGTTCGCTCATTAGAGCGTATCGGTGATCGTTGTCAAAACATCGCTGAATATGTCATTTATTTTGTAAACGGTAAAGATATTCGTCATACATCTCAAGAAGATATTGAAAAATCACTGTAGTGATACGAATAACTAGAAAATAAGAAAGGCAGTAATACACTGCCTTTTTTATTTTTTGTAAATAATTGAATGAGAAAAAGCGTTCACAATCTAGCTTAATGCTGTAAAATTCACGCTGAACAGCATATTGAATTGATTAAAGGGTCAGTTATGCCAACAAATTTTTTAGGTGTTTTTGCAAAATCACCTATAAAACCAATAGAAGAACACATCAGAAAAGCGCATCAAGCAAGCGAAAGTTTGATACCTTTTTTTAATCATGTTTTTAAAGAAGAATGGCAACAAGCTGAAGAGCTACGTTTAACTATTCGTAATTTAGAACGTGAAGCCGATGAAATGAAAAGAACTATACGCTTACAACTACCTGGCGGATTATTCATGCCGGTAGAGCGTACAGACCTTCTCGAATTAGTAACCCAACAAGATAAAATTGCTAATAAGGCAAAAGACATTGCTGGGCGTGTAATTGGTCGTGAGATGATCATACCAAAAGAGATTCAAGAAGACTTTTTGGCGTATGTAACTCGTTGTGTTGATGCAACAAAACAAGCATCTAAAGCGATTAATGAATTAGAAGAATTGTTAGAAACGGGCTTTAAAGGCAGAGAAGTTACTCTGGTTGAAAAAATGCTCGTAGAATTGGATGCCATAGAACAAGACACGGATGAAATGCAAATTAGAATACGCCGCCAACTACGTAAAGTAGAAAGTGAGCTAAATCCAGTAGATGTAATGTTTTTATACAAAATCATTGAATGGGTTGGCGAGCTTGCAGATATTGCAGAGCGCGTAGGATCACGTCTTGAGCTGATGTTAGCTCGTTAATTTAAAATCAGTTCAAACACGAAAGATTAAGGTTACACAATGGATATCATTGCATCTTACGGCACGGTATTAATTTTAATTGCCGCAGCAGTCGGCTTTTTTATGGCTTATGGTATTGGCGCAAACGACGTTGCCAACGCGATGGGTACATCAGTAGGTTCAAAAGCACTTACTATTAAACAAGCGATTTTTATCGCGATGATTTTTGAATTCGCAGGTGCTTATTTAGCCGGTGGTGAAGTAACATCAACAATTCGTAAAGGAATTATTGATGCTGCCCCATTTGCCGACATTCCTGAACTGATGGTTCTAGGTATGATCGCCTCTTTATTTGCCGCGGGCAGTTGGTTATTAATGGCCTCGTTTTTAGGCTGGCCGGTATCAACTACTCATTCAATCATTGGCGCGATCATTGGTTTTGCTCTTGTTGCTGTGGGCACCGAGGCTATTCAATGGGGTAAAGTTGCTGGTATTGTAGGTAGCTGGATTGTAACGCCGGCGATATCAGGTTTCATAGCTTACTTAATATTTATGAGTGCGCAAAAGCTGATTTTTGATACCGACGCTCCACTTAAAAATGCAAAGCGCTTTGTCCCAATATACATGGGTTTAGCTGGCTTTATTATGGCACTAGTGACCATTAAGAAAGGCTTAAAGCACATTGGTATTAATTTAGGTACTGTTGAAGGTTTTGCTATTTCTATTGGTATAGCGGTACTCGTTGCTGTTATCGGTAAAATTGCTATTTCTCGTTTAAATATCGATCCTAAAGCGGATAGAGAAATGCAGTTTAACAATGTAGAAAAAGTATTTGCGGTACTTATGGTACTAACCGCTTGTTGTATGGCATTTGCCCATGGTTCTAACGACGTTGCTAATGCAATTGGACCTCTAGCAGCAGTTGTAAACATTGTTGAAAACAACGGTGAAATTGCTAAGAAAGCGGCTATTGCTTGGTGGATATTACCACTAGGTGGTTTTGGTATTGTTGCCGGTCTTGCTATTTTAGGCAAAAAAGTAATTAAAACCATTGGTGAAGGTATTACTCATTTAACACCAAGCCGTGGTTTTGCTGCTGAATTAGCCGCTGCCTCTACCGTTGTTATAGCATCGGGCACAGGCTTACCTATCTCAACCACACAAACCCTAGTAGGCGCTGTGTTGGGTGTAGGTATGGCACGTGGTATTGCCGCACTAAATATGGGTGTAATAAGAAATATTGTAGTTTCTTGGGTAATTACATTGCCAGTTGGTGCTGCCCTTGCTATTGTTATTTTCTACGTACTAAGAACCGCTTTTGGGGTTTAATAAAAAGTACTTAAAAGACTTTTAGCTTGAAAAGATCTCAATGCCCTTGGTGTTGGGGTCTTTTTATTTGTGGAAAGAAAAATGACCAATCTCCCTAGTATTAAACAGCTGCAGTATTTATTAGCTGTACATCAACATCAACATTTTGGCCGAGCAGCAAGTGCCTGCTTTATTGGTCAGTCAACGCTCAGTACTGCGATTCAAAACCTAGAGGAGACTTTAGGATGTCAGCTTATAGAGCGAGAAAATCGCAGCCTAATGTTTACCACTATTGGTGAAGAGGTGGTTGAGCGTTCAAGAAAAATAATCAACGATACTATTAGTTTAAAAGAGTTAACTAAAAGCTTTTTAACACCGCTTAGTGGCACATTAACGGTAGGTGTTATTCCTACTATTGCAAGCTTTATTGCAGCGCCTTTGTATCACTTTTGTCAGCAAGTATTTGTAGATTTAGAGTTGGTATTAATTGAAGACACCAGCGATAAGTTGCTTGATAAGTTAGAGCATGGGCAAATTGATTTAGCATTATTAGCGCTGCCTTACGAAACTGATAAATTTCATACCCAAGTATTAGCACAAGATCACTTTAGTTTAGTGCACCATAAAGATTACACGCCAGCCAAAGGCATTGAAGACTTTAATTTATTACCAGAAGCCAGTGTATTTTTACTTGAGCGAGAGCATTGTATGACAGGGCATGCGCTCAGTGCGTGCCATTTAAATCGCTCTAGCTGTATAAATCCCTTTGAGGCGGCTAGCTTACATACTTTATTGAGTATGGTTGAGTATAAACTTGGCGTGACGTTTTTGCCGCAAATGGCGATTAATGCAGGTATTTTAGAAAACAAAAACATGCTAGCTACGCCATCGCAAGGTGATGCCTATCGCGATATTGGTGTATTGTGGCGTAAAACAACAGGGCGCATTCGTGACTTTAAATTGTTTAGCCAACAATTAGAGGTCTTTTTGAAAAAGCAGTGTAGTGTTGATTTTAAATAGGTAAAAAAAGCGTATTTTAATTAATACGCTAAATAACACGGGGAATTATAGAGGCTGCTTATGCTGGCTGTGGTAGCTCTCTAGCGGCGGTAAAAATAGTAAGTAAACCCATACAACAACATTAAAGTACGGGACCAGCCCAAGCACTGTGAAGGTTTTTACAGGGTAGCCTTTAATCTGGGCATACTTGTAACATTGAAGCGCAATAGCAAAGTGTATAAACAATAATAACGTGATTAGTTGCGTCATAAACGTCCTCCTCATGCCCCTATGTCCACCTTTAACAGTATAGACATCTAGACGATAAGAAATAAAGATGTCACGTAAAATCAAGGTAATCACTTAATTTTCATGACATTGTGCTGCCGATAAGCAAAGTATAGGTTAGATGGGCAAATTTGAAAGTAATAAATTGCTTAAATTTGTTTATTAATGTTTATAGTGACGTGAGGGTGTCTTGATAAAAAATAGGGTTGTTTTTAATTTTTTCTAACTCAATCAGTACCTTGTCAATTGGTACAGGGCGAGCAATAAAGTAGCCTTGCCCATAGTCGATACCAATTTCTTTAAGTGCAAAAAACACTTCTGCAGTTTCTACATATTCAGCAACAGAGCGCTTATTTAGTGAGCGACTGATGTCATTTATGGCCTTTACTAGCGCTAAATCAATGGAGTCATTAAGCATATCGCGTACAAAGGAGCCGTCAATTTTTACGTGTTGAGCTGGTAATTGTTTAAGGTAATTAAAGGTACTAAATCCTGTGCCAAAGTCATCAATTGAAAAGTGGCAACCTAAATTATTTAGTCGTTCAATCATTTTTCGTGTCGCCGCTAAATTATTAATACTGGCCGATTCGGTTATTTCAAAAATAATTTTCGCAGGAGACACTTGATACTTCTCAAGGGTCGATTCTATTAATGGCAGTAAACGTTCATCTAAAAATGATTGTGCCGATAAGTTTATTGCAATCTGAAGAAGCTCTGGATGTGCAGCAACACTCGCAATGCTGTTACGAATAACACATTGGTCCATTAAAAAGGTATCGTTGAGCATTTCCAATGAGGGAATAAATTGATTAGGGTAAATAAGTTCGTCGTCTAGCTTTAACCTTAGCAGTACTTCAAAGTAGGCAACCTGATTTGTTTTAAAATCCCAAATGGGTTGATAATGAAGCTCTATACTGTCTTGTTGGAGTGCTTGACGTACCCCATGGCCCCACTCTAAACCCGTTTGCAGCGCATTGTTCTCACCATCTTGTTTTGAATAACAGTGTACTAAGTTACGGCCTAAATTTTTAGCAATATATAACGCAATATCTGACTGCTTTAAGCATTCATTTGGATCGCAGTTATCAGCGGTAATTTGGGTTAAACCAATCGAGCAACTAATTGAATAGATTTGCTCTTCAGATTTAAATTGGTTGCCTTCAATGGCACTACAAATCCCTTCTGCAATTAAATGTGCATCCAATAAATTGGTATTTTTAAGTATCACCGCAAACTCATCGCCACCGACACGGCAGATTAGATGCTCATTACTAATATTGGCAATAAATAGCTGCGCTACTTCTTTTAAAACAATGTCACCTTGTTGGTGGCCTTTACTGTCATTTATTATTTTAAAGTGGTCAAGGTCAATATAAATAAGCGCATGTTCAATATTTGTATGGGTGTTTTCGCTCTGGCAAATATAGTTAAGCTGTTGGTCAAAATAATAACGGTTGTGTAGTCCTGTTAAGGTGTCATGCAGGGCTAAATGGCGCAATTGCAACTCTGCTTGTTTGCGCTCATGAATGTTATCGAGTGTGGCGGTGATAGTGGCGTTGTTGCTGCTATTTTTTATTAACTGAAGCCGACATTCTACCCACACTGAGTTACCATTTTTTTGGCTCAGCTTAACTTCTATTTTTTGTTTGTTCGCACCACCTTGTAAAATATCATCAATGGTTGATTGTAATGACTGTTTATGTTCAGTGGTACAAAATGCAGTGAGTGGTTGTTGTAAGGTCGACTTAACTCCAAAGCCGCTCAGAGATTCCCACGCAGGGTTTATAAAGCGAATATTCCCTTGTTGGTCTAGTTCAAGTACAACCGTGTTTAAGTGCAATAAAATACGCTGATGTGCTGAAAACAGGTCGCGATATTTAACTTCACTAATACTTAGCTGCTGTACCTTATTAGCAAACTCAGCATAGCTCACCATAAAATCTTCTCGACGAGCAGCATGATCACAGACTTTATTTAAAAATGAGGGATCGTAAGGAGCACGAATAAAATCGGTAACGCCAGAAAGTAATAATTGCTCAGCGTAATCGGCATCGTTTTTATCAATAATAGTAACAATGGCTTGTTGAGGGTTATGCTGCAGAATCTTTTCAACTAATTGATTTGAACTCTCAGCTTGTGCTGCAGTGGCATCGAGTAGCACGATAGCAAACGGCTGCTGATTATAGGCACTGAGCGCGGCTTTTTCGTTAGTAACATGAGTAATTGCAAAGTTAAGCTTTAATTGTTCACTCATGTCGTTTGCTCTGCTGGTAAAGGGTTCTAATAACAACAGGTTTAAGCGACTGCTTTTTTCTAAATGACTCGACAGCACATTTGCTAGTATTTGCGGCAATATATCTTGGCGTTCAAAAGGCAGTACTGCATCTATGCCATAGCTACGTGCGGTAGTTTCGGCGATACGCTCACAATAAATGGGCGGAATAAGTAAAATAGGCGTATTTTTCGGCGTGTTAAGTAAACCAGAGCGGATCATACGTGAAAACCGCCAGCCATCAATTTTACCTACATCTAATCCGGTTATGATTATATTTACACTTTGGTTTTTTAATATTTTTAACGCATCTTGGCTGTCTGAGGCTTCAATAAACTCAAACACACTAAGCCTCTCCAGCGTGGCACGTATAGTCTGGCGCTCATCATTACTTGCATTTAATATTAGCAATTTAAGCTGTTTTGCCACTTAGGTACCACTCCGAGAAATGCAGATCGTAAAACTATAAGAGTAATGATATTTAGTGCTAAGAACAAGCGTATTTATTATAGAGCGGCCTTAAATCTAACGATCAATCTTAAATCTATTTGTAGTAATAATTGACTTAATTTAATAAATAAGTTTATTGAGCAATACCATTATAGTGTAATTTAGCACGTACCTTGTGGTTGTTTAAGTATAGATATACACTTGGCGCGATTTTAAATGATGTGGAATTCTAACAATGCGCGTAGCTGATTTTAGCTTTGACTTACCTGATGAATTAATTGCTCGTTTTCCAAAAGCAGACAGAACTAGTAGCCGTTTATTAAGCTTAGATGGGCCGAGCGGTACTGTTGAGCATAAAATATTTAGTGACATTCTCGAACTTGTTAACGAAAACGACTTATTGGTTTTTAACAACACCAAAGTAATACCTGCGCGTATGTTTGGTCAAAAAGAATCAGGAGGTAAGGTTGAGGTGCTGGTAGAGCGTGTATTAGACGAACACCGGGTTCTTGCGCACATTCGTGCTAGTAAATCGCCAAAACCGGGCAATGTACTCATTTTAGAGGGCAAAGCAAAAGCCATTATGGTGGCACGCCACGATACGTTATTTGAGCTTGAGTTTGACCGCAGTGAAAATGTGCTCGACATTTTAAATGATGTTGGCCATATGCCGCTTCCTCCTTACATTGATCGCCCAGATAATGAAGCGGACCGAGAGCGATACCAAACAGTATATGGTGAAAAGCCAGGCGCCGTAGCTGCACCAACCGCAGGCCTTCATTTTGACGATAAACTCATGGCTGCGCTTAAAGACAAAGGCGTACAAATGGCGTTTGTTACCTTGCATGTTGGTGCAGGTACATTCCAGCCAGTTAGGGTTGAAAGTGTTGATGAGCACATCATGCACTCTGAATATATTGAAGTACCGCAAGATGTGGTGGATGCGGTTGCAAACACTAAAGCTAAAGGCGGGCGTGTGATTGCGGTAGGTACAACTTCAGTTCGCTCACTAGAGTCGGCAGCAAAAATACATGGCGGCAAGTTAGATACTTACTTTGGTGATACCGATATTTTTATTTTCCCAGGTTATCAATTTAACGTTGTTGATGCCATGGTCACCAACTTCCATTTACCTGAATCAACCCTAATTATGCTGGTCAGTGCCTTTGCAGGGCAAGACAATATTATGGGTGCTTACAATACTGCGATTGAACAACAGTATCGCTTTTTTAGCTATGGCGATGCGATGTTTTTGACCCGTAAATAATTTACAGCGTTATCGGTTTTTATTTTACTCCTAAGCACAGTGAATTTATCACTGCTAATAGTAATAGGGTGGTAAAAAGGGTAGAATCGAGCGGTTAAATTATAGCTTGTTGGACTGTTTTTCCGACACAGAGGATATTATGAAATTTGAATTAGACTGCACCGATGGCAAAGCACGCCGCGGTCGCTTGATTTTTGACCGAGGTGTAATAGAAACACCAGCGTTTATGCCTGTAGGCACTTATGGCACGGTTAAAGGCATGACACCTGATGAAGTTAAAGCAACGGGTGCACAAATCTGTTTAGGCAATACATTTCACTTAATGTTGCGTCCAGGTACTGAAATCATCAAACAGCATGGTGATTTACACGATTTTATGAACTGGGACTTCCCAATTCTTACTGACTCAGGCGGTTTCCAAGTATTTAGCCTTGGCGCAATGCGTAAAATCACTGAAGAAGGCGTAATGTTCCAATCGCCAGTTAATGGTGACCAAATTATGATGTCGCCAGAGAAATCAATGGAAGTGCAGCGTGATCTTGGCTCAGATATCGTGATGATATTTGACGAATGTACGCCATATCCTGCCACTGAAAAAGAAGCCAAAGACTCTATGGAGCTTTCTCTTCGTTGGGCTAAGCGCTCAAAAGAAGGGCATGGCGACAACCCGTCAGCATTGTTTGGTATTATTCAAGGCGGTATGTATCCTGAGCTTCGAGCACAATCACAAGCGGGCCTTGAAGAGATTGGTTTTGATGGCTATGCGCTTGGTGGTTTATCGGTTGGTGAACCTAAAAATGAAATGATCAATATTCTTGATCATTGTGCTTATAAAATGCCAGAAAACAAACCACGTTATTTAATGGGTGTAGGCAAGCCAGAAGACTTAGTTGAGTCGGTTCGTCGTGGTATTGATATGTTTGACTGTGTAATGCCAACGCGTAATGCACGTAATGGTCACTTATTTATTACAACGGGTACCATTAAAATCCGTAACGCAGTGCATAAAACAGATACGGGTCCACTTGATCCAGAGTGTGATTGCCATACCTGTAAAAATTATTCGCGCGCCTACTTGCATCATTTAGACAAATGTAACGAAATTTTGGGTGCACGACTAAACACTATCCATAACTTACGATACTATCAACGTGTTATGGAAGGTTTGCGCAATGCTATTAGCGAAGGTCAACTAGAGACATTTGTCCACGATTTTTACGCTCGCCGAGGCCAAGAAGTGCCAGAGCTAGCTGATACAACAAATTAAAATTTAAAAATTAAAGAGGAAGTATTATGAGTTTATTTATTTCAAACGCGCATGCAAGCGCTGGTGCACCTGCAGCAGGCGGCGGTATGGAAATGCTAATTATGTTAGCGATTTTTGGTTTGGTTTTTTACTTTTTAATTTACCGCCCGCAAGCAAAGCGCGTAAAAGAGCATAAAAGCTTAATGAGCGCGATGGCAAAAGGCGATGAAGTGCTAACCCAAGGTGGTTTAGTGGGTAAAATCGTAAAAATTGCTGAAGATAAAGACTTCATCGTGATCTCATTAAATGAGCAAGCAGAAGTAACAGTACAAAAATCAGCAGTATCTGCTGTATTGCCTAAAGGCACAATGAAGTCGCTATAAAAATAATAAGGACGACCCCGTGTTAAACAAGTTTCCAATTTGGAAGTATTTACTTGTTTTAGCTGTGTTAGCCATTGGCCTTTTATATGCTTCACCAAACCTGTATGGCCGCGATCCGGCCATACAGGTTTCTGGCGCTAAAGGCACCGATGTTGACCTCAGTGTTGTAGACAAAGTAAACGCAATCCTCAAAAAAGATAACGTAAGCGCTAAATCGACAAAGCTCGAAGATGGGCAAATTCTTGTTCGTTTTAAAAATGTTGAAGACCAACTAAAAGCGCAAGACTTACTGCGTAACTCGCTAAGTAACGATTATATCTCAGCGATTAATATGGCTCCTGCACAACCGGCTTGGTTAAAGTCGTTGGGCGGTAATCCTATGAAGTTAGGCCTAGATTTAAGTGGTGGTGTGCATTTCACCATGGAAATCGATATGGTCACTGCGGTGGATAATCAGTTAGAGCAAATGGAGCAAGATTTCCGTAGCGACCTGCGTGAAGAAAAACTACGTTATCGTAGTGTGCGCCGTGTAGCTGGCTCTGAGCGTATGCGTGTAGAAATGCGTAACGAAGAAGATAAAGACGCTGCAGAGCGCTTTTTAGAAAGCCGTTATCCATTAAACGTTTACATTGATGATAGCAGTAACGATAACGCATTCTTTGCCACTATGAGTGAGCTAAAGCTAAAAGAAATTCGTGACTATGCTATCAAGCAAAACGAAACTATTATTCGTAACCGAATCAACCAAATTGGGGTTGCAGAGCCAAACGTACAGCGCCAAGGTGCTGAACGTATTATTGTGCAATTGCCAGGGATTCAAGATACCGCTCGCGCTAAAGAAATTTTAGGTGCTACGGCAACACTTGAGTTTCGTGAAGTTGACGAAAATGCTGACATAAGCGCCGCTGCTCAAGGTCGTATCCCACCGGGTACTGAAATGATCATGAGCCGTGATGGTTATCCTGTAGTACTAAAAAAACGCATTATTCTTGAAGGTAGCCATATTACTGGCGCGCAGTCAGGTGCAGATGAGTACCAGCGTCCACAAGTAAGCATTAAACTCGATAGTAAAGGTGGGGCAAAAATGAATGCCTTTACCAAGCGTGCTATCGGTAAACGTATGGCTACCGTGTTTATTGAATACAAGCCATCAGGTAAAAAAGACAGTGACGGTAAAGCACTTCCGCCAATTAAAGTGGAAGAAGTTATTAACGTAGCAACCATTCAAGCGCGTCTTGACCGTTCATTCCGCATTACCGGTATTGATAACCCAGCTGAAGCACATAACTTAAGTTTACTACTTCGCGCGGGTGCACTGGTTGCGCCTATTCAAATTGTAGAAGAACGTACGGTTGGGCCAAGCCTAGGTCAAGAAAACATTGAAGCAGGTATGACCGCTGTAGCTCTTGGCTTTGCGTTTGTACTGGCCTTTATGCTTATTTACTACAAAGGTTTTGGCCTTGTTGCGAATATTGCACTGGCTGCCAACTTAGTACTTATTATTGGTGTTATGTCATTAATTCCTGGTGCAACGCTTACCTTACCGGGTATAGCTGGTATTGTACTGACTGTTGGTATGGCAGTTGATGCGAACGTACTTATATTTGAACGTATTCGTGAAGAGCTAGCCGATGGCCGCAGCCCTCAACAAGCGGTTCATTTTGGTTATGATAGCGCCTTTAGTACTATTTTTGATGCCAATATCACCACATTAATTGCGGCGATTATCTTGTTTGCTGTTGGTACCGGTCCTGTTGCTGGTTTTGCGGTAACCCTAGCAATTGGTATTTTAACCTCTATGTTTACAGCAATTATAGGTACCCGTGCGGTTATCAACCTATTTATTGGCGGTAAACGTGTTGATAAACTTTCAATTTAAGGAGCAGACATGCAAATTTTAAGATTGGGCGGTAAAACCCTTCGTTTCATGTCTCTTCGAAAAGTGGCAATGGGCTTTTCTACGTTATTAATTATAGCGTCGCTGGCGTCACTTTTTGTTAAAGGCTTAAATTTCGGTTTAGATTTTACCGGCGGTACAGCAGTTGAGGTGGGTTTTTCGCAACCTGCCGATCTGAAAAAAGTACGTAATGTACTGGCTGAAAACGACTTTGCTGATGCATCGGTACAGCTTTTTGGCTCAAGCCAAGAAATACTGGTCCGTTTAGCCCCTCGCGGTGATGATGTAAAAGCAGAAGTAATTGGTAACCAAGTAATTGCTGCCCTTAAACAAGCTGATGATAGCGTAGTAATGCGCCGCATTGAGTTTGTAGGCCCAAGCGTAGGTGAAGACTTAAAAGAGCAGGGTGGCCTTGCCATGTTAACTGCACTTATTTGTATCTTAATTTATGTGGCGTTTCGCTTTGAATGGCGTTTTGCTGTGGGCGCAGTTGGCGCGCTTTTACACGATGTAATCATTACGATTGGTTTATTCTCGGTGCTTGGTTTAGAGTTTGACTTAACTATTTTGGCAGCAATACTTGCCGTGATAGGTTACTCACTAAACGATACCATTGTTGTATCAGACCGTATTCGTGAAAACTTCCGCAAAGTGCGCATTGACGACACGATTGAAATTATTGATATCTCGCTTACGCAAACACTTAACCGTACCTTAGTAACCTCAATCACTACTATTTTAGTACTGATTGCGTTATTTGTATGGGGCGGTCAAACCATTCATGGCTTTGCTACTGCACTACTATTTGGTGTGTTTATTGGTACTTACTCTTCAGTTTACGTTGCCAGCTCGGTGGCTATTGCCATGGGCGTAAGTAAAGAAGATTTAATACCAGAAGTGATTGAAAAAGAAGGCGCTGATTTAGATCCAATGCCTTAATTGAGATTAAACTATTTTTAAAACAAAACCGCTCCTAGTGAGCGGTTTTTTATTGCCTCCTAGATAAGTCACATAATAGTCATACTCAGTTGGTATTTTATTGCTCTTATTAAATTTTTATTTGAGCTAGTAGTGACTGAGCAACGACAAGTCTTAGAATCAATTTTACAACAAGGAGCAATAACAACCTTGTTCCAACCTATTTTCGATATAGCTAAGCAATCTATTATTGGGTATGAAGCGCTTAGTCGTGGCCCTAAAAATGGTCCATTAGCCATGCCAAATAAGCTATTCGAAGCGGCTCATAAATACCAATTGATTTCAGAGCTTGAGCTTTTATGCCGTTCTCGCGCCATTGAAAATTTTGTAAAACTCAGTCTGCAAGGGAAGTTATTTTTAAATGTCAGCCCAAAAATTCTACTCGATCCGAGCCACCCTAAAGGCGAAACCTTACATTTAATTGAACAGTTTGGTCTTGCTGCCAATCGAGTGGTGATTGAAGTAACTGAACAAGAAAAAGTAGATGATGGCTTTTTACTGTTAAAAACCATCGCTCATTATCGAGAGCTAGGCTTTACTATTGCTATTGACGATCTCGGTGCAGGTTATTCAGGACTAAAGCAATGGTCGCAGTTATGCCCAGATATTGTAAAAATTGATCGTTACTTTATTGATCATTGCGATCAAAGCGAAGTTAAAAAAGAATTTCTAAAATCAATTATGGTGTTAGCACGGGCAACAAATACAGCGGTGATTGCAGAGGGAATTGAACGTTCCGAAGAGCTAGATTTAGTTAAAAGTATAGGCATAAGTCATGTTCAAGGGTTCTTTTTAGAAAGACCGAGTCAACAGCCAAGTTATGACTACAACTGTAAACAGTTACAATCGCTCACTTCGACCCAAGCCGCCTCAAAGTTTGAACAATCAATGGCAATAGGTGTGCTTGCTGTTGCTCAGCCTGCTATTAGCAGTCATACGCTTTGTAAAGAAGCTCATGCACTTTTTGAGCAAGACAAAAGCATAATCAGCTTACCGGTATTAAATAGCAGTCAGCAGCCAATAGGGTTGTTACACAAAGATCAGCTAACAGAAGTGTTTGCCGCGCCTTATGGGCATGCACTTTATGATAAATGTGAAGTCACTGAGTTAATGGATAAACAACCTTTGGTGGTTGATGAAAATCAAATGCTTGATATTGTCTCCCAGCAAATAACAGAGCAAGACTTTGATATTCGTCGCCATATTGTTATCACCTGCAACAATAAGTATTTAGGCTTGGCACCGCTCAGAGACATACTAAAGCACATTACAGCAGAAAAAATCCGCCACGCTCAACATGCTAACCCTTTGACCATGTTACCGGGTAATGTGGCAATTAGTGAGGTAATAGAGCAGCGTCTGCAACATAAACAGCCATTTTCACTAGCCTATATCGATTTAAATCACTTTAAACAATTTAACGATTTGTATGGCTATGCCAGTGGTGACAGCGTAATAAAACTTCTGGCCGATGTGACTGTAAAAGCGTGTGCGCACAGCGCTAATTTTGTCGGGCATATTGGCGGCGATGACTTTATGGTGGTGTTTGAAAAAAAAGATGCGGTGGAGGTTTGTAATACTATTATCTCGCAATTTGAACTACAGTCACGCGTGTTTTTTACGCCAGAGCATATTGCTGGAAAAGGGTATTGGGCAACTAATCGAGAGGGCGAAAAGCAGTTTGTACCTTTACTTACATTATCGATAGGTTTAGTTGAGCCTGATCTGCAGCAGTGTAAAAATAGTCATCAAGTAGCGGCATTAGCGACAGATGCTAAAAAAGAAGCAAAACGTTATCGTCACAGCTACTTATTTATATGTAATCGAAGAAGGCCTGCTCCCGCTATTGTACGTTTATCCAATAGTAAAAAAAGTGGCTAACAAAAAGCAAAAAAGGAGCCTAAGCTCCTTTTTTTAGTACGTAATTACGATTAACGTAATAACGATTCAGATAATACTGGGCGCATTTCGCGAACAATCGCCTGTGTTAGCTTAGGTGCACCACAGATTACGTTACCGCTCACGTTGTAGTTATTACCGCCAGCAAAATCAACAATCATGCCGCCAGCTTCTTTAACTAATAGCTCGCCTGCTGCTGTATCCCAAGGTTTTAAACCAATTTCAAAGAAGCCATCAACACGACCCGCTGCAACATACGCCATATCTAGCGAAGCAGAGCCTGCACGACGAATATCAGCCGTGTGAACAAATAACGCTTTAAACGCTTCAGAGTATGCATCTAAGTGATGCTTTTGTTTGAAAGGAAAGCCTGTAGCAAGAACAGAACCAGCAAGTTCAACAGTTTTAGATACACGTAAACGTTTGCTGTTTAACTGTGCGCCTTGACCGCGAGAAGCAGTGAAAAGCTCGCCACGAATTGGATCGTAAATTACGGCTTGGTCTAAACGACCTTTAACTTTAAGTGCAATAGATACTGCGAAATGAGGGATACCCTTGATGAAGTTAGTTGTGCCATCAAGTGGGTCAACAATCCATTGGTAATCAGCATCCTTACCTTTGTGTTCGCCTAACTCTTCACCAACGATGCAGTGATCAGGGTAAGAACGTAAAATAGTGTCACGAATTACGGCTTCGGCTTCTTTATCAATGTTAGTAACTAAATCGTTGGTGCCTTTTTGTTGCACTTCAACTTTTGATAAATCTTCACTTGCACGAAGAATAAGTTTGCCTGCGTTACGCGCAGCGCGAACCGCAATGTTTAACATTGGATGCATGGTATTACCTTTGGGTTGTAAAAGAACGTTTATATATTTAAGCCGGCGTATTTTAGCGGTTTTTGCCATAAAGTAAACCATAAAGCCTAAATACTTATGAGTGTTTTTTGTACAAGTATGATCTTTCGATATATTTATCGAAATAAAAACAAGCAATAAATTTGTAAATTAGCGCTTTACCTAAAGTGAGCTTGAGGTTTTATGATGTTCTATATTCAATTAACAGGAAGAAAATTATGAAATTAGAACACGTAAATTTAGTTGTCAGTGATATAAACGCCATGCTTAAGTTTTACCAAGCAGCGTTTCCCTATTGGTCAATTAGAAGTGAGGGAGAAGGAACCTGGTATGGTAAAGCAAGGCGCTGGGTACATTTTGGTGATAACGATCAATATATTGCTATAAGTGATCACGGTGAAGGGAAAAACCGTGACTTATCAGGGCATCAAATTGGTTTGGCACACTTTGCTTATATAACCAATAACTTAAATGCAGTAATAGCGCGCCTAAAGCATGCGGGCTTTGAAATAAGTAAGCAAGGCGCTGTAAATCCATTTAGAAAGAACATTTATTATATTGATCCCGCAGGGTTTGAGGTTGAGTTTGTAGAGTACATGAGTGATGTACCTAGTGAGCGAAATAACGACTTATAATATGAATGAAGCCAACAATTTTGGCTTCATCAAATGTTTAGCATATTTAATAATGTTTACCATTCATGCCAAGTTGAGTTTTCAGATCATTTGCAAAGCTAATAAATTTTTCTTTAATAGTGCGCTTAACTTTAACTTCCACAGAGCCTAAAACAGTTTTTCCTTCAATTTGAATCGTTGGCCCTTGGCGTTTATTGAGTGAAACTGTTTTATTTTCAAAACTGCCTAAAATACAAAACATTTTAGAAACTACATTAACGTGCTCAGGTACATATATTTCTTCGCTGCCAAGGTAACAATTAACGTGAATAGTGACATGTTGGTGGGTAAAAATAGCATCCGTAAAATCAAGATTGATTGACCCCATGTAGTTTTCTATATAAATTTTTTGAGGCACTACCCATTGGCCGCTTCGTTCACTTGAACCAAGAATGCTTCTTAATGTGAGTGGCTCTTCACTCCCCTCATGCTGCGCACTATAATTAGGTGCAAACTCCGAGTGCTTTTGTGCCTTATATTGCTGATCAGTATTTAAGGTTAAATCTTCAACAAGGGCCATAAGCGCGTTATTGTTACTCGCTGCCATTGCATCGTCTAAGCGCCTTTCAAATGCTTCTACAGAAATGACACCATGGCTGTAATTATAAATGAGTTGATCAATTACTTGCTCACGAACTTGCTCGATAGGGCGGTCTTCAATTTTAACAGACATTTAAATTATCCTTTTAAGGTTGCTGGCTATTTCAGAGCAAGCCTTATACCAAATATTAATTTATTTAAAATCAGTGCTTTATGTTTTTTGTTTCTTCACTCTTTATTATATTAACGACAGATTAACCAAATATACAATTATTTAGTAAGTTTCGCTATTCGAGAAAGTTTTACGCAATGGTCTGTAAATGTTTACTTTGTAGGTTTAAGTCAGTATTGACTTATTTTTACTAAATCATTGAAATTTATATGTAAAAAACATTGGCCCGATGTTCGCATTAGTTAAAGTGTCTTTAATCAAATGGAGAACGATTATGAAAACATTTAATAAGTCTATGATTGCAGCCCTAGTATTAGGAACAACCGCAATGGGTGCTCAAGCAAGCAGTTGGGAAAACGAAAGCAAAGATGCTTGGATTGATGGAAAGGCAGAAACAGTACTGCTGATGAACACCAATCTAAACAACTTTGATATCAACACGGACGTAAAAAACGGCAAGGTAATGCTAACAGGTAAAGTAAACAGCGACGTAGATAAAGAACTTGCTGAAGAACTCGTGCTAAGCCTAGATGGTGTAACTGACGTTGAAAACAGTCTAACTGTGGTAAAAAACACCGACATGAAGAAGCATGATTCTAAAATGATGGGTAACGACACGGAGAGTGATTTGACCGATGCCAAAATCACAACAGTTATCACAACGCGTTACTTATTTGATTCTGAAGTAGGTGGTACAGACATTGATGTTGATACCGATAATGGTGTAGTAACTCTTAAAGGTTCAGTTGAGTCTGATGCTGAAAAGCAATTAGCGATGGAAATTGCTAAAAACGCAGAAGATGTTCGCGAAGTAGTTGATGAATTAACTGTTATTGCAGAATAATACACTATACTGAAAGCCCAGCCCTGCTGGGCTTTTTGCTTTGCTAACATTATAAGGATTAAATTATGGATATCATCAGAATTATTTTTTCTATTTTATTACCACCACTGGGTGTATTTTTACAGGTGGGGTTAGGGATGCACTTTTGGTTAAATATTTTGCTAACCTTGCTCGGCTATTTCCCAGGACTAATTCATGCGATTTATATTATCGCCAAAAAATAACGCCATATCGCAGTAATACATTTAATACTGAGTTGCTAATTGCCATCGTAAGGTATGTGTATTAGTTACTCAGACTACTATTATTTAATGAGTTCGTTTCCTCGAAGTCACCATCAATAAATCTAAAAGCCTACTATTTGAGCAGTTAGCCCCTTGATTGTTAAAATAAAGCTTTTTGCTAGTGACAAGCCCCTAAAAACTTTTTATACTGCAACCCGCTTTAGTCGCTCTGTGGCTAAACGCTTCAAAAATTAACTGCTTACAGTTATACAAAAATGGCCCCTTAGCTCAGTTGGTTAGAGCACACGACTCATAATCGTTAGGTCCCCAGTTCGAGTCTGGGAGGGGCCACCACTTTTACAAGCTTTCCAAGTAAATAGAAACTCATTTTCCTAGTTTATAAAATTCATTTTTATTATTTCTATCGTATTTACCAGTACACTGATTTTTTTATTAATTCTATAGAATACATTGCAATAAACACAGTTGAATCTACTATTAAAGTGTTATGGGGTTTTATTATAAAAATCTTTAATTAGTAACCTCTAATATCGCTACTGTTAATTGTGTGCAGTATATAAAATATCGCTTAGTTACTTCTTAGGTGCTCTATGTTATTAAAACGAAAAGTATACCTCAGTCTTATTTTGGCTGTTGTTGCTCCTTTAGCAATATCTACTCTAATATTTTCCAATAGTATTCGCTCAAATACAGAAGAAAAGCTAGCCAAAGTAGATTTACCTACTGCGCTTAGTGAAGTGAAAAGCCAAATTGAATTGGAGCTTTCGACCCCCATTGTTGTAGGCAAAGAAATAGCGCAAAACTTATTTGTTCAACAATGGATGAATAATAATGAAGATGCACAAAGCCGTGGAAAATTTATTGATTACCTCAAACATATAAAAAATAAAAACCAAGCCGGTAACGCATTTATTATTTCTAAAAACTCCCGCAACTATTACACCGATGAGGGTATTTCCAGACAGATAGACAGTAGTGATTCTTGGTTTGATGTTTTTTTAGCATCGGATAAGCCATTTGAAGTAGCGCTCGACATAGATAAAGGCAGCTCTGAGGTAATGGTATTTATTAATTATGCCATAGAGCTTGATGGGCAACGTCAAGGAATTGCCGGAATAGGCCGTTCGCTCGATTCTATGGTGGATCTCATAAGCGAATATAGAATAGGTGAGGGCGGTATAGTTTATTTGGCCTCTGGTAGTGGCGAGATTATGTTGCATGGTGATAAAACTAAAATAGGGCAATCAGTTGACTTGGCGCCGATTAAAAATGGGGCAATTCAAAGTAAAGTAATTGATGGTGATGACTATGTTGTTTCAAGTACGCCAGTAAACTCATTAGGCTGGCACTTAGTCGCTGAAATTCCCCAAGAGCAATTATATGGCCCAATTAATAGCGCTATTAGTACTAATATCATTTTTGGTGTAATTATTGCGCTTGTAGGTTTAGCGTTAGCACGCGTGTTGGTAGGGCAAATATTTAGGCCAATCGAAAACATTACTGCAGCAGTGAATGCGTTAACAGAAAAAGATGGCGATTTAACGGCGCGACTTCCTACTGACGATAATAATGAAATTTCCGATTTAGCGATTAAGTTTAATCTGTTTTTAGAGCAGTTACATTATATGTTTAAACAGGTTTCTGAGTCGGCAATTCATGTTAAAGGTATTTCCCAAGATGTACTTGAGCAAGTACAAGGAGCGGCTAATTTAGCTGAGGTACAGTCATCGAGTACACAAACGGTGGCGGCAGCGGTTAATGAGATGGAAGTTACGGTTCAAGATATTTCTGGCAGTGCCAGCAATGCGGCAGATATTGCTACTAAAACCGAAGAGACTACACATAAAGGCGTTGATTTTGTGCAAAGCACAATTAAACAAATGGAGCAGCTGGAAGCATCGATGGCCAATTCTGTGGCCTCAGTGTTAGAGCTCTCGACAGAGATTAAATCAATTTCTCATGTATTGGATGTTATTAAAGGGATTTCTGAGCAAACTAACTTATTGGCGTTAAATGCGGCAATTGAAGCGGCGAGAGCTGGCGAGCAAGGGCGTGGCTTTGCAGTAGTTGCTGATGAAGTGAGAACGCTTGCACAGCGTACTGCGGAGTCTACAGAGCAAATTAATGAGATGATTGCTTCGTTAAATGCTAAAGCTTCAAGCACGGTAACTGCGATTGAATTGGGTAGCAAAAACACCTTAGAAAATGCCGAGCGATTAAAAGAAACAGGCCATACATTAAATGGTATTTCACAGGAAATTGTACTGTTAAGCGAGTTAAATAACTCAGTGGCTACCGCAACGAGAGAGCAAACGTTAGCAACCTCAGAAATTAGCCAAAATATTGTGATGATTTCCGACTCGGCAGAGCAAACCAAAGAAAATATGAAAAAGTCAGAGCAGCTTTGTAGTGGCTTAAATAAAGAGTCGAATATTTTAAGGGATTTACTAGGTAAGTTTACGCTTTAACCGCGGTTTTATAAAAATTAGCAGAGCGGGGATACCATCATAGTTATAGAGCACTTGCCTATAACTATGATGTTTTAACAGCGGTTAATTTTTACGATAAATCTCGTGATTCATTTCGTAAATATTAACGCTTAAGCTATCAGAAGCTCTACAATATGTTTGTAGGCACGCTAGTAACTGCTCACTTAGTTTTTGTTTTTGCTCAATAGAGCGCCCAGCCATAATATGTACTGCAATATGAATAAACCCCTCTTTACCCACACCTAATTGGTAATGTTGATACGCAATCGCACGAGTTTTTATTGTTTCTAAATCAAATAAGCCACTTTCAAATGTTGTTGTGTGGATTTTTTCCACTAGAACCTGAGGTAATAAAGGCAGATCTTCTGAGTGTTCAATAATAATGTGTGGCATTTAGCGTATCCTCTTAAGATTGGTTTGTTTAATTATACCAAACGGGTTTGTACGCGCTAACCCTAGGAAGCTTAATTTTTTAAATTTGGTTTAAGCTGTTACCCTTATGGCAAATATTGATGGTTGATACGTTTTATATCAATTTGTGGTGACTTATACGAAGAGTACACCAGCCAGTTTGCACTCGTAATATAAGTTAAGCCAGAAGTACGGCTAAATGCGCGCTCAGGAAGCTTTATTACATCATGGTGATCTTTTTTTGAGAGGTCGTAATAACTTAATCGGTAATCACCTTGTTTTACATTAAAATAGTAAATACGTGATGTCGCTAAGGTATCGCCTTCAAAAAAATACCACGAATTATGATTTGATAAATTAATATCGCTAACCAATAGTTGCTCAGTTTGGCTTTTAGGGTCTTTGATCCATAGTTGATTGGTTGCTTGGTTGGCAAAAATTAAAGCGCCTTGCTTGTTTTCATAAGCGTATAGCGTGGGAGCCTCTAAAGCTTGTATAAGCTTATTAGTGCCTAAGTCTAAGCGATACACGTGCTGATCATCAGAAACTAATACGCTTTTACTATCTGCAGCCCAGCTCGGTTTACCATGATCGCTAAAGCCCGTAGGTAATAATTCACTGGTTTGTTTATTAAAGTCATACAGGTATAACGCATGACCACTAGGATGCGAGGCAACAAAAGCAATATAATCACCATCTGGCGACCATACCGGGTTGTAAATATTGGCATTGAGATTAGTGAGCTGCTTTCGAGAGGTACCGTCTTTATTTGCGGTCCACAACTCCATTGAGCCCGACTCATTAGAGACAAACGCGAGTTTGTTTCTGGCTTTGTTATAATCAGGAAAGCGGGTACTAAAGTGGCTTGATAGCACTGGGAAAGGAGAGCTTGCAACTGCATTATTAACCTCTAAACGCATTAAAGCCGAGTCTATATTCCACTGATGAAAATATAAGCTGCCATCACTTGCAAACTCTGGGTAGCTTAAGCCATCTATGCGGGCATTGATCATTTGTTGTGTTTTAAGGTTATAAAAGTACCCTTGGCGTTTACCTTTTTTCACACCAGAAAAAACGAGTTGCGCTTTAGAGGGGTGCCAATCAACGCCTCTCATATCAATAAACCCAGTGGTTAGTTGCTTTACATTACCTGTTTTTATGTCTATTAAAAATAGTTCTTCAAACCCCGTTGGTAAGTTACGCGATACTACAAGTTGAGTTGCATCTGGGGAGAATACAACCGACTCATCGGTATATTGGCATGCTGAAATACAAGGTATTTGAGTAACTGTGTATGGCGATGAGGTTAAATCAACAAGGTTAAGTTGAATCAGATTATTTTCATCATCTTCACTAATATAAACCAGTTTAGTGCCTAGGGCATTTATGTCTATATCGGTACTCGCTTTGTTACCACACTTCCCTAAAATAGTGGTATTTCCCGAGGCAATATTTTGCTGAATAACCTCACAGCCTTGACCAGATATACGGCGATAATAATAAATAAAGGTTAAGTCAGAGCTAAATACCGCTCGCCCTTCAATGAATGGGGTGTCGGTAAGTGCTATTGCAGCTTGTTCGGGTAAATGTAAATCACGTAAGTATAAATTTGCTTTATGACCAGGGCGGCGCCAAGAATATGCTAAAAAATGACTGTCGCTGGATATAGCGGGGAATAGCTCTCGTCCTGGGCTGGTAGTAATGGTTTCAACATGATCGTATAACCGCTCTGCTTGTTGCGATAGCGCAAGTGGCTTATTTTCATCGCTAAAAGCGCTATAACCCCAGACACCAGCGAATAACAAGACCACGATAGCTATGGCTACAGCAAAAATATATTTAGGACGAGTAGAGGATGTATTAATACTGTTCTGCGCGTTTGGCATTATTGGCTTTTGCACTAAGCGATAACCTGTTTTACGCAGTGTTTCTATGTAGGTGTTGTCGGGGTCAAGCTCTTTAAAGCTTTTACGAAGGTGCCATATGGCATTAGTGAGTGCTTTTTCACCCACATATTGATTACCATCCCATACGTTTTCGATTAGTTGTTCCCGACTCACCGCATTTGGATAACACGCTACTAAGTAGGTCAGCAGCTCTATAAATTTAGGTTGTAAAATACAGGCTTTATCAGCACAAAACAGCTTATTTTCAAACGCCGATATTTGGCAACTTCCAATTGAAAAAGGCTGTTGAGTATTCATAGTATGTGTATTTAAACCTCTTCCTAGTATGAGTTATTAGCGATGTTTGTACGTGTTGTTTAATGCAAAGTAACACGATAATTAGTTAATATTCAATTTTACAACATTCTAACACAATAAATATAAGTCCATGATTATAAATAAATAGATGTTAAATAGATGTAAAATAGGGATATAAACGAGACACCTCTCATTGTGCTTTTATTCACGATTACTTACAACCTGTTATTAGTAAAACAAACCAATTAGTACAAAACAGATTTAATAACTAAAAAGTTAATAAAAAAGCTACTAATGGGATAATAAAAAATGAGGGAAGTCTGTGAGTAAAATATCAACCAAAAAATGCGCTTTAGCTTTGGCTATAACAGCGAGTCTATCTGGGCATGCAATAGCAAATGACGAGGCAATTGATCGTCAATCAACTGCTAAGGCAAGCGAAGAAGTGGTACAAGAAGTACCAGAGAAAATAACAGTAACAGGCTCGCGTTTAAAGCGTGATAGTTTTTCGGTCACAACTCCGCTGGTTACCATGGACAGAGCATCAATTCAGGATACAGGCTTAGGCAATCTTTCAGATGTATTAATCGATAATATGCCTGCACTGAGCCAAAGTATTGGCAACACAACCAGCCAATCAAGCATTTCGGGAACTGGTTTATCAACAGTCCAGCTTCGTGACTTAGGCGCTAATAGAACGTTGACATTGATTGATGGCCGCCGTGTTGTCTCTAATAGTTACGGTGGTAATTATGTTAGTTTAAATACCATTCCAAGTGGCATGGTAGAGCGCGTTGAAATTATCAGTGGTGGTGCATCGGCCACTTATGGTGCCGATGCGGTAGCCGGTGTTGTTAATATTATTACTCAGTCAAAAAAAGAAGGTTTTGAATTTCAAGCCCGAGGCGGTGAAACAACAGATGGTGGCGGTCGCGAATTTACGTTTGATTTAAACTACGGAACGTCATTTGCTGATGATCGCGGTTATGTATTTGTCAGCTCAAACTGGGATCGTGATTTTGGTATGACCTTTTACGATCGCGACCGAGCGCAAATAGAAGCGGCGCATAGTTACGATGATGAGCTGATGTGTAATCAAATGTACACTGCTGATGGTTATCAGTGTATGAGCGGTATTACACAAGCTGATTGGGCAAGCAAAAGCGATGGCACTTTAGGCGGTGTATTTTTAGAAAGCAGCCGAAACGACACTCAGTTTTGGTACGACGGTCAAACGCTACGTGATGATTGGAAAGGCAATGAAGAGATATACGGTATCAACTCACAGCAGTACGTTATGCTTGATGTACCTAGTGATAACTTTTCGACCGCAATAAAAGTAGATTATGATGTAACAGACGACATCATGAGTTATTTCCAAATTCAATACAGTAAGAGTGGCTCGTTCAACGATAAGTCACCAGAAGATGAATACGAAGGGGCTTACGTACCTCGCTACGACCCAGTGACAGGGGATCCTATCGATGATATTGCGCCAGGTTATATTCCTATTGATAACCCATATGTGCCACAAGAAATTATTGACAGTAACCCATACAAAGACCGTATTTATTGGGATCGTCGTTTTGGTGAAGTAGGTAATATCAGCACCGATAACGACCGTACGACTATTCGTACCTGGGCTGGCCTGCAAGGTATGATGTTTGATGATACATGGGATTGGGATATTTCTGCCGGATATGGTCAATTTAAACAGCATCAAATCCGCAGTAACGAGCTAAACACGGTACGTGTTAACCAAGCTCTGCAAGCTGAAAAATTAGCCGATGGCACTATTCAATGTAAAGACGCCGAAGCGCGAGCGCAAGGATGTGTCCCGCTTAATTTATTTGGTGAAGGGTCTATTACCCCTGACATGGCAGACTGGATCCGTACAAATCCAATTATTGATACTGAGATTCAACAGTACACGGTAATGGGTTATATCACCGGTGACTTATATGAATTGCCAGCAGGTAATGTGTCTGCAGTATTTGGAGCAGAGTATCGTAAAGACTCGCAAAGCTTAGATACCAGTGATGATATGAAAGCGGGCGGTATTACGTTTAACGTTGTGCCTTCTTTTTATGGTGAAGTAGAAGTATATGAAGCGTTTGCAGAGCTTGCAGTGCCACTGCTAAAAGATGCGCCATTTGCTAAAAGTTTGTCGGCAGAAACGTCGCTACGATTAGCAAATTACAGTATTGATAATATCAGTACCGTAGCCAGTTATAAGTTAGGATTATTGTGGCAGCCAATTGATGGATACATGCTACGTGCTAACTATGCGCGTGCACAGCGTGCCCCAACTATTACAGAGCTATTGTCACCTCCTCGTGGCGATTTTGATTCATTTGATGATATTTGTGATGGCTTAACTGCAACATCAACAAACCCAGGGCACGATAACTGCCGTTTAGAGCCAACCTTGGCACAAAAGCTGGCTGATGATCCTAATTTTGAATTTGAAAGTGAAGACAATAACTATTCACCAAATACGGGTAATCCAAACTTAAAAGAAGAAACAGCGGATACCTATACTTTTGGTATAACTGTTTCTCCTGAGTTTTTAGATGGCTTTAACTTAGCGGTGGATTACTACGATATTGCCATTGTTGATGCGATTGATGAAATAAGTAACGAAAACATCATGCGTGAATGTTATGACTCAGAAGCGTCATGGGGTAGTGATAACGAATACTGTAACGATATTACCCGTAACGATGAAGGTAACATTGTAAAAATACTACAGCGTGAATATAACTTAGATGAGTTAACAGCGCGCGGTTACGATGTAGTTGCAACTTACAAATATGACATAGGCAGCTATGGTAACCTGTCATTTAAGCTTGATTACAATCACATTATTGAAAACTCGCAAACCTATGAAGGGCTAGATGGTAACAGTGTTACTTCACAGTATGCAGGTTATGGCCGTTCAAAAGATAAAGCCGCTATGTCGATTGTATGGAAAATGGATGACTTACGTATCCGCTGGCGTACGAATTACGTAGGCGCATTTAAAGCAAGCCAAGAAGATGAGAAAGACTACCTTGAGTATGTTGCTGCAAATGATGAGCGCTGTGCTGAGGGCGATGCCGGTTGTATTGCTAACCCTGAGCCACTGGCATACCAAAACTACGGCTCATTTTTAAAGCATAGTTTATCAGCGTCTTACACTATGGCATTGACTGATAAGAGTGACTTACGTGTATTTGGCGGGATTAATAATGTATTTGACGACAAAGGGGCATTTTACCCAAGTGGTCGAGGAAACTTCTATAGCCGTTACGGCGGCGGTGCAGGTCGTTATGTTTATCTAGGTGCACAATATAGCTTTTAATAATTTTTAGCTGTATTTGTTTGCAAAGGCACTCCTTCGGGCGTGCCTTTTTTATTGCTCATAAAATTTGTTTTATCGCAGTGAAAGCGTTTAGTATAAGGCATAACTTAATTTTATTATGAACGAAGGACTTGCTATGAAGTATCTCAAAATGGGTAGTCTAATTGCGTGTTTAGCAGGGCTTACAGGGTGTTCTGATGATGTTGCTTCAGTGAGTTTAGGGCTGTTTACCACTAAAGATGTGGTGGTTAACTCTCAGCAAGATCCGCTTGTTACAGGGGTTACTTGTCATATTAGTCATATTGAGGCTAATTTAGACTTTTCAGACCCATCAGATATGTCGATTGCTTGTCGCCAAACAGGGCCAATTACCGCAGACCAATTACAGTCTATTGACCGTAGTAAGTCGGGTGAAGTCGTGTTTAAATCATCTAAGAGTATTTTGTTTAAGTCGTTAAAAGTTCGTCGCATTTATGATGCTAAAACCCATACGTTATTGTATTTATCGTACTCAACGAAAGAATCTACAGGCAGTCATCATCACGCGCTTTCTACGGTGCCTTTATACAATACACAAGCATGGCAATGGGCGAAGGGGCAAGAATAGTTTATGTTAACCCTATTTAAATCAAAACCCTTATTGGCAGAACAAGAACAACAGTGGCTAGTTGATACCTTTATTTGGGCTGCAGAAAACTTTGATCTGAATTTTTTTACTAAGCACAGCCAAATTATTTTGCCAACGGTCGAGTTTTTTCCTGATTCGGTTTCAAGCATTGAAGAAATGGCCAGTAAAGTGTTTGCGCGTGTTAAACACTATGCTGGTATGGATGAGTGGCCTATAACACTTGTTGCACCGCAACAATTACAACCTCAGGTGTTTCCACATTTTGAATTTAGTGAGCATCTACGTGGTGAGCACTGCCATTTAATGGTGCCACCAAGCCATACAATTAATGTGTCGTTTAACCCAAACCAAATCAATCAACCACAAGATTTAGTAGCTAGCTTTGCAGGTACTCTTGCTACCATTTTAATTCATCATGTAGGCGTATTACCCCCAGGTGGTAAAGCGTACTTACCTCAAGCAACGGATGCTTTAGCGTGCTTTTTAGGTTTTGGGGTGATGATGAGCAATACTGTGTACCAGTTTAAGGGGGGTTGTGGCTCATGTTACAACCCATATGCCAATCGCGAAGCCACGCTCAGTGAAACCCATACTGTATTTATGCATGCGTTAGTAAGCTACTTTAAGCAAGATAAACACTCTAAAAAACATTTAAAACCGCATTTAAGAGGCCAATTTAAAAAAGCGCAAAAAGAAATAAAAACATTGGTTAACCAGTCGGCTAATCCATTGTTGTTGGCTTTTTCGCCAGAGCAAGCCAGTTAACCATGCTTTATATTGATGAGTTTTTATTAATTGCCATTGCTCACTTTTTTGCAGTGGCCAGCCCCGGGCCCGATTTTGCTGTGGTACTTAAGCAAAGCGTACAATATGGAAGGCATAATGCGCTGTGGACCAGTGCAGGTGTAGGTGCAGCTATTTTATTACACATAGCTTATTGCGTGTTGGGAGTCGCGCTGGTTTTAACTCAATCGCCTTCGTTGTTTATGGCACTTAAATATATAGCCGGTGCTTATTTAGCGTATTTAGGTGTGCAGGCGCTGCGCGCTGCCAAACCTTCAAATACCTCATCAGAACAGACTGCAAAACCCAGCCTTGCAGCTGAGTCATCATGGCATGCGTTTCGCCGTGGTTTTTTTACCAATGCATTAAACCCTAAGGCTACGCTATTTTTTATGTCGCTGTTTACCTTAGTGATTAGTCCTACTACACCAGTAATAGTGCAAGTGGGGTATGGCGTTTATATGGCGCTAGCAACTTGGGCTTGGTTTTCTATTTTATCGCTATTGTTATCAAAAGCACGGGTGCGAAACTTTTTTCAGCAAAGTGGTTATTGGTTCGATCGTGGCATTGGCATTATTTTAATCGCACTGGCTGTGCGAGTTGTTATTTGATAGACCCTAAGGAATAGTATGGCGTTATATAATTTTTCGTTTGGCTCCAATATGTCATCTAATCGTTTATTGGCACGTTTACCTAACGCAAAACGTGTGGGTACGGCGCTTTTAAAAGGCTATAAGTTAACCTTTAATATGGCCTTTGCTGATGGTTCAGGTAAATGCACTATTGTGCCCACTAACGAACCCGATGCCGTGGTATATGGGGTGGTGTATCAGCTTAATGAAGCCGAAAAAGAGATCTTAGATAAAATTGAAGGCCCTAATTACGACTGTGTTGATTTAACCGTGAGCCTTTTAGATGACGATGACATTAATGTGCATTGCTACATAGCAAACACACATGACGACACACTGCTACCTTATGATTGGTACGTGCAGCATGTATATCGTGGTGCGCTTGAGGCCGGTGTGCCAGAACATTATAGTCAACGTATTTTAGCTTATCCTAGTAAGCAAGATACGAATAAAGCGCGCGCCGACATAGAATTTGCGGTTCATCAAGATTAAACAAAAATAATAACCTAAGGTAACACTATGAAACTAACAAAATTAGCCACAGCCGCATTATTGGTTGGCTGGGCGTTCACGAGCTCTGCAGCGGTTGATACCGATAAAATAGCAGAGGTGATTAATACCTCAATGACACGTTTTGATGTACCCGGAATGGCCGTTGCTATTGTTGAAAATGACAAAGTAGTATTTGCTAAAGGCTTTGGTGTTGCCAACCTCAATACAAATAGCAAGGTGAATAAAGACACTTTATTTGGCATTGCTTCAAATACCAAGGCATTTACCAGTGCAGCACTGGCTAAGCTGGTGGATGAAGGCAAATTAAGCTGGGATGATCGCGTAATTGATCATCTCCCTGAATTTAGATTGCATGACCCATACGTTACCCGTGAAATGCGAATTCGCGATTTGCTAAGCCATCGCAGTGGTTTAGGGCTTGGTCAAGGTGATTTAATGATTTGGCCAAGTACTGATAAATCGGTAGCCGATATTTTATCGGGGCTGAAATATTTAAAACCTGCGAGCAGTTTTCGTAGCCAATATGCTTACAACAATCTAATGTTTGTTACCGCTGGTGAAGTTGTTGCCCGTATATCGGGGATGAGCTGGAACGACTACATTGAAAAAAATATTTTACAGCCGCTCAATATGAGCAACTCACGGGCTGGCTTTTCGCGTATCGCTAAAAATAACAAAAACTGGGCAATTGGGCACATCCCAATGGACGGTAAATTGCATCCCTTTTTTGTTAATTACCTTGAAGACTTCAGAGGCGCAGGAGCCATTGCATCAAGCGTAAATGATATGAGCCAATGGCTACGTACTCAACTTGCTGGTGGCAAAATGCCTAATGGCGAGCAGCTATTTAGTGAAAAGCAGCAAGCACAAATGTGGCACCCACATATTACCTCACTAGCATCCAAAAGTGCTTATGAAGCGTACCATCAACAATTTAGAGGTTATGGGTTGGGCTGGAGTATAGAAGATTACCACGGCGTTAAGAAGCTGGCACATGGTGGTGGTATTTTAGGTATGGTCTCGCAGGTTACTCTTTTGCCAGAGAAAAATGTGGGAATTGTGATATTAAGCAACCAACAAGCGTTTTCTGCATTATCGGCGGTGACTCATGAAGTACTTGAAGATGCACTAGAGCTTGAAGATAAAGACTGGGTTGAAGATTTAGCTAAAAAGCACTTTGCAGGTAAAGAAAAAGCCTATGCTAACGCGGCTCCATCAGTGCCTGCAGATATCCAGCCGGCATTGCCAACCATTAATTACACCGGTACTTTGCATGATGATTGGTATGGCGATGTAATAATTGAAGAGTTAGATGGTAAATTACGCATTGATTTTACCCATACAAAGCGCCTCAAAGGTGAGTTGGAGCATTACACAGGTAATACCTTTATTGTTAAATGGGATGAAAAGCTATTAGAGGCAGATGCCTTTATTCGTTTTTCTATGAGTGCAGATAACCGTGTAGAATCAGCGAAAATGAACGCAGTTTCAACGCAAGTGACCGATTTTAGCTTTGATTTTAGAAACCTTGACTTAAAAGCTAAATAACTAGAACCTTGGTTAAATAGTCGTTTAGTATCAACCAAAGTCGCAAAGCCACCCTCAGGTGGCTTTGTTATACTCGTTAAGCAACTTATTTTTGGAGTTAGCTATGCGCACTGCGATTATTTCTCACCCCCACTGCCGTAAACATAAAATGATTGACGATCATCCAGAGTGCCCTGAGCGTTTGGATGCGATTAACGACCGTCTACTTGCAAGTGGGCTGGATGTCGCTATCGAGCAAAAACAAGCGCCTAAGGCCTCGCGTGAGCACTATTTATTGGCGCATAGTGAACAACACATCAAGCATGTAGAAAGTATGATCCCAACCGAAGGGCTTAGCGATTTGGACGGCGATACCTGGTTATGCCCCGATTCATTGAAAGCAATTGAGCGTGCAGTAGGTGCAGGGTTACTCGCTGTTGATGAGGTTTTAGAGGGTAAGTTAGACGCTGCATTTTGCTCAGTGCGCCCGCCAGGGCATCACGCTAACCGAGATAGCTCTTCTGGTTTTTGTGTGTTTAACAACCTTGCGATTGCGGTTAAATATGCACAAAGCAAAGGGGTGAAACGCATTGCCATTATCGATTTTGACGTACACCATGGCAATGGCACGCAAGATATTTTTATGGATGATGAAAATGTGTTGCTGTGCTCGTTATTTCAATATCCATTTTATCCAAATACCGCCATTAAAAATAACGCCACGTTGGTAAATTCACCTTTGCCTATTGCTAGTGATGGTACTGATTTAAAAGCGCTTTATGAGCAGCAGTGGCTACCAAAATTAACAGAATTTAAGCCTGAGCTACTTTTTATAAGTGCAGGGTTTGATGCGCACCTTGAAGATGATATGGCCAGTTTAAAGTTTGTCGAAAGTGATTATATATGGCTTACTGAGCAGTTAGCGCAATTTAGCCAACAACATAGTTGCTTAGGTATTATCTCTTACCTAGAGGGAGGATACTCACTGTCTGCCCTCGGGCGCAGCGCGATTGCACACGTTAAAGCCTTAGTTGATTTCGGCGAGTAACATAAATGCCTGATCAGGAGTAAGCTGCTCTATTTTACTGAGGCAACATTGTCCTTCTTTTGCTAAATATTCCTTTACCAATTGCGCTAATTGTATTGCACTGAGTGCATTATGCGCATCGCCATTTAAACCTTGATAGCCACTTACCTTATCTAAAATAACCACGTTTTTCTGCTCATTCACGTCCATAGTATAAATAAAATCATGTAACTCATCTGCATGCTCTAATAGCTCAATCTCATTATTATAAATAATAATTAATGGGTAACTGATGCTCATATATTGTCCTAAATCAAATTGTCATTTACTGAATAATTTATAATTGTGCATTGGTTTAATTTTGGAAGTAAAAGCAATGCCCCACACTAGCCGCTATCAAAAAGTATGCGATGTTTTTACCAATAAGGTGATCGCCTGTACCAAGGATACCCCTTTAATTGAAGCGGTGAAACTAATGCGTGCGCACAATGTTAGCGCTATTTTTGTTAAACATCAGCAGCAAATAGTGGGAGTGTGGACTGAAACTGATTGCTTAACGCTTAACTTTTCTGATCAGACATTAAGACAGGTAATGATTGAGAAAGTGATGTCGAGCCCGGTATTGAGTGTACCCAGCCAGCAATTATTAACCGATACCGCCATGGTGTTTAATAAGCATGGCGTAAGACACTTACTGGTAACCGATGCGAATGATAACCCAAGCGGGGTGATTAGTATTACTGATATTGTGAGTAATCAAGGATTAGAGCATTACCTGCAATTTAGACCGATAAACGAGCAATATAATAAAAATATTAGGGTAGTCCCCAGCTCATTAGCAATTAATGACGCAGTTAACTTAATGCGTGAATACGCTGAAAAAGTTATTTTAGTATTTAATGAAGATGAAAATATCCATGGCATTATTACCCAACGTGATTTACTAAAACTCATCACCGAGCAGCATAACAATCTTGTTTGTTGGGATTTAGCGAGCCGTCCTCTTTATAAAATAAGCCCTCAAGACAGCCTTTTTGATGCTTACAGGTTGATGTCTGAAAGTAATATTCGGCATTTAGTGGTAAGCGAAAATAATCAAATTAACGGCGTATTATCACTTGAAAACTTAATTAATGAAATTGAAACTGCGTATTGCTGTGAGCTTGAAAAGGTACTTCAGCAGCGTGATATTGCACTGCAGCACTCACAGCGTAATTTATTTTTAGCCAATAAAATTATCGACTCCTCCCTAGATGGCATCATGATCACCGACTCGAATGGGGTGATTATGCAAGTAAATCCTGCATTTACTCATTTAACCGGCTACAAAGAATATGAGGTGATAGGAAAGCGGCCTAATATGTTGAGTTCAGGACGTCATGATAAAAACTTTTATATAAAAATGTGGGATTCACTGACTAAAACAGGCGTATGGCAGGGGGAAATTCATAACCGTAAAAAATCTGGCGATATTTATATTGAGTGGCTCAGTATTATAGAAATAAAAGAGCCAAGTCATAGTGATGTTACTTATGCCGCTATTTTTAGTGACATAACAGAGCGAAAGAGTGCAGAAGAAAAAGTAGTGCAGCTAGCATATTTTGATGAACTAACCGGCTTACCTAATCGGCGCTTATTTAACGATAGGCTCTCTATGGCACTGGCCTCTGCTCACAGAGATAAACAAATGCTAGCGGTAATGTTTATTGATCTTGACCGTTTTAAAGAGGTAAATGACAGCTTGGGCCATAACGCCGGTGATACCTTATTAAAATTAGTCTCTGAGCGCATTATTAACACCCTCAATGAAGGGGATACACTGGCACGATTAGGGGGGGATGAGTTTATTGTTTTGTGTGAGGTTGAAAGCGTAGCAGCTGTTATCAGACTTGCAGAGGGTATTTTAAATCACTTAAATACCCCCTTTAAATTGGAAGGATTTGAAGTGGGTGTTACTGCCTCTATAGGTGCAGCGGTTTATCCAGATGATGGCTTAGACAGTGAAACATTATTAAAGCATGCTGATATTGCCATGTATCGCTCAAAAGATGTGGGGCGTAATTCGTTTCAGTTGTTTCAACCCTCAATGAATGCCCGCTCCCTTGAGCGCTTGGCAATGATGAGCCGCTTTCAACATGCACTTGAAAATGATGAGTTTGAGCTTTATTTTCAGCCTAAACAGTGTTTAAAAACAGGGGAGATTATGGGGGCTGAAGCACTACTGCGTTGGCAAGACCCTGATTTAGGCACTATTTCGCCAGCGCAGTTTATTCCGCTTGCTGAAGAGTTAGGTTTAGTTGTTCGTCTCGATTTATGGGTTATTAACCAAGCCGGTAAGGAGTTAACTCTTTGGCAAGCACAAGGAATGAATCCCGGACGTTTAGCGATTAATGTATCTGCTTGCCACCTAAGCCAAGGTAAGTTAGCTGATAACATTAAGGCCATGCTTACTCGCTATCAATTACCTGGGAGTTTACTTGAAATAGAGCTGACTGAAAGTAGCTTTATAGGTTCTTTTTCACAGGCAAAAGAACAGTTACAACAGCTTAAAACGTTAGGTGTACATATTGCGCTTGATGATTTTGGCACGGGGTATTCGGCATTAAGCTATTTAACTAAACTGCCCTTTAACACGTTAAAAATTGATGCCAGTTTTATTGCTAAAATTCCTGATGAATACGGCAATAGCCAAATTGTAGCGGCTATTATAGCCATGGCGACAAGTTTAGGGTTAGATGTGGTTGCTGAGGGAGTTGAGCATGCCTCGCAAGAGGCACACTTAGCAACAATAGGCTGCAATATTATTCAGGGTTACCATTATTGCTATCCATTAACACGACAGCAATGGATAGCATTTTATAACCAAGCAGCAAAAGGTTATTCTGAGTCTACACTCACTTCATAAGAGGTGAATTTTCGAATATTAATCACACCGGTATCAAAAATTAAGTACTGACCTTTTATACCTTGTAAAATACCGCTAACAACAGGGTTTTTATCAAAGTTAAATGAGCTAATTTTAGTTGGGTATTCACTAACTGGAAAATCAAGGTTTACTACGTCTTCATCAAGTTGTTCAATGGCGGTTGCGCCAAACAGCTCACTCAGCTCTGTAAGCTTTTCGCTTATTTGTGGAATAAGTTCGGCGGCTGCTGCTTTTAAATCAAGCGTGTCGTTTTGTCCTTTAAGCATATTACGCCAATTGGTTTTATCAGCAATAAACTGTGCCAGCGCTACTTCAACTAAGCCCGATTGCAAACGAGTCTGCACTTTAAAAATAGGTAAGGCTTGGGTTGCCCCTTGGTCAATCCAACGGGTAGGAATTTGTGTATGGCGAGTAATACCTACTTTTAATCCTGAGGTATTTGCTAAGTAAACAAAATGCGGGATCATGCAATTTTCTTCGCCCCACTCTGGCTCGCGACAGGTGCCTTGGTCGTAATGGCAGGTTTCAGGTTTCATGATACACATATCGCAACTGGCAAGTTTGCGCATACACACAAAGCAGTGCCCTTGAGAGTAGCTCTTTTTGGTTTTTTTACCACAGTTAGAGCACAAAATTGTGCCACTAAAAGTAAGGGTTAGCTGTTTGCCAACTAAGGCATTTAAATCAACCAGCTGCTCACCTACAGGTAGATGATATTGAACTGGCTCTGTTAAGCTCGACTTTAATTTACGCAGTGTACCTTGCATCTTTTCTTGGCCCCAAAGATGTTAAAAAGGGGAGCTTAACATTTTTAGGCTGTATTGGCTTTTTAAGAAGTTTAAATAATTATCATAAGAGAGTGCCTTAGCATACAAGTAGCCTTGAGTACGGTCGGCGTTCATCGTTGTAAGTAGTTGATGAACCTCTTGAGTCTCTACGCCCTCAATCGTGATAGTTAAGCCCAGATTATGCGCCATATCTATGGCTGTTTGTACAATTACCTGATGCGCACGGTTATCAGTTAAATCAAACACAAACGACTTATCTACTTTAAGTTCGCTAAAGTGATAGTTAACTAAGTAACTAAGCGATGAATAACCAGTGCCAAAGTCGTCGAGTACCACTTTAACGCCCAAGGTGGCAAGTTCCTCAACTAAGGTGACCAATGCATCTTGGTTTTCGACAAAAGCAGACTCAGTCAGTTCAAACTTTAATAAGTGAGGGGCAACTTGATATTTAATTAAAATATTCTCTACTTTTTCAGTTAAATTAGTAATGGCTAGATTTTTTGCACTTAAATTCACACTAATACTATGATTACTTATACCGTCATTTGCCAGCTTTGCAATGTCTTTACAGGCTTGCTCAACAACCCAAAGGGTTAATTCATTAATAATACCAGTGTGTTCGGCGAGTATTATTAGCTTTTCTATCGAAATGTTTTTAAAGTCAGCATTGGGCCAACGTAGTAAGGCTTCAGCGCCGTTTATACTGTTTTCCTCTAAGTTTACCTGTGGTTGATAATACAATGCCAGCTGATCCTCTCTTATCGCTTGTTGTAGCTTGGCAGCAAGGGCAACGTCCATGGTAAGGTTGTCATACGCAAGTGATGAGCTTACTTTATTTTGACTATGTTTAGCGTCATGTAATGCTAAATAGCCTCGTTTTAACCAAAACTCAAAGTCATCACGTTTACCATAACCACTAATGCCAACACTATAATTAAGTTGTAAGTCTAAACCTTTAATTTGATACGTTTTTGGTAATTTATTTAAAATCTGTTTGAGTAACTCTTCGAGCGTGTGCTGACTCTGTTTTTTAGTAGAAATGCAGGCAAATACGCCACTGCCCAAATCAGCAATTTTAGCTGGCTGATTAATACCATTGTTGAGATGAAAAAACTCTCGTTCAAAGCTTAATTTGCATTCAAGCTCGTGAGCAACATGCTTAATTAGCTCATACCCTTGCGAAGAGGTAATAATGGTATTTAGCGAGTTAAAATGACGTATTTTCACCAAACATAAAGTGGTAGAGCGCTGCTGCGCCTTGAGTGCCATAAAGGCATACTTTAGCTTGGCGCTATTGAGTAGCTTGGTTTGTTGGGTATGTGTTGCATGATAAAGAACTTGCTCACGCTGGTAACGAATCCGATCAGCGAGTGCCATTGCCATTAGGACAATT
This sequence comes from Pseudoalteromonas sp. APC 3224, assembly GCF_030407535.1. Lineage (GTDB taxonomy): Bacteria > Pseudomonadota > Gammaproteobacteria > Enterobacterales > Alteromonadaceae > Pseudoalteromonas. Next base: position 101,505 of record NZ_JASDDF010000006.1, read on the forward strand.
TCACACAAAATGGCAACTAAAAATGCATGGCGTATTGAAAAACTATAGGAAATAACACCAGTGAGTTCTAGAGGTTGAACGGCTGCGCCAATGATCAGTGGCACCCATGAAAACACGTAAAACTTAGCCCAACGAAAACCACTTCTTAATTTGTTATAAATTAAAATGAAGCAGACAATATATTGCGATCCTAGAATTACAAAAAATATCGGCGCAGCTATGTTTTCGGGAATGAAAAAGCTCAATATACCGAAAACTAGCATCAGCCTTAATAAGCCGATGCTTAATTTATAACGCCAGCAACCGTCTTTGTGATAACGCAAAAATAGTGTACAAAAGGCGAGGGTAAAAATCGCCATGGTGTAGTTGACCACAATGACTTTTTCGTGAATAAATAATTGCCATTCAAGCGGCCATAAATAAAAACCAAATCCGAGCACGGTTCCCATTAATGCAATAGCGCTAATAATGTAGCCAATATAAACTAAGTAAACACGCTCTTTAATGCCAAAATAGAGCAATAAGTTGTACAGAGAAGCCATTAGTAGTACGCCAGCAAAAATGCCCCAAATGCCTGTTTGAGAACGCACTAAGTCAACAAATACAGTATGGCGATATAAGTGAATTGGGGTTTTACTAATCCCCACGGTATCTATTTTTATGACTAATTGTTGTTTAGATTGGCCATCAAGCTTAAAACGAATATGGGGCACGCTATACTTAAATAAAGTAAGGCGAGGCTCTTTATCACCAAGCTTATAAGTATCGAGTAGCTGGTTATTACTATTGAGCCTATATATAGTGAGGTGATCCACCATCGGGTTATCAAAGTGCGCCACCACATCTTCTTCTTTGCTGCTTTTGTTTTCTAAATCAAGGCGTAACCAATAATTTTGCTGTTGAAAACTCCAAGGAATATCGTTAAATTCTTGCTCTGTAAACTGTGCTTTATTACTCATTACTTCTGCGAAGTTTTGTGTTTTACTCTTGTCTATGTAATATGCATGATCGAGGTAAACAGGAGTTATTTTATCTATAGTATAGCGAGATGGCATCACAAAGTTTGTTGCCAATGTGCTGATAATAAAAAAGATAAAAATTAGTATTACGACCGCTATCGCATGATAGCGCAAGGTTTTAAATTCCAATATTAACCTGTGCCCTGATTGTTTTTTTACAGTGTAGCAGTAAAAAGCGCAGATAATCTGCGCTTATAAAGTTTAATGAGTAAAACTCAATAATTATTGTTCACGAGCAATTGCACGATAGGCTATATCTGTACGGTATTCCATGCCGTCCCAGCTGATTTCATCAACCAGTTTATAGGCACGTTGTTGCGCTTCGGTAACGGTATTACCTAGTGCCGTTGCACATAATACTCTACCACCGGCAGTTACTACGTTATCGCCATCTTGCTTAGTCCCTGCGTGAAAAACTTTTTCGCCTTCAGGGTAAGTTACTTTCAGGCCACTAATCGCATCGCCTTTCGGGTAGCTATCTGGGTAGCCTTTGGCAGCTAAAACAACACCTACAGCAGCGCGTGAATCAAACTCAATGGCAGTTTTATCAAGCTCTACACGGTTAGCAGCTTCAATCAGCTCAACTAAATCTGATTGCAAACGTAGCATCATAGGTTGTGTTTCAGGGTCGCCAAAACGACAGTTATATTCAATTACTTTTGGTGTGCCGGTGTCATCTATCATTAAGCCTGCATATAAAAAGCCAGTGTACGGGTGGCCTTCGCTAGCCATACCTTCTACCGTAGGGTAAATCACTTCATTCATAATGCGTTGATGAATTTCATCAGTCACTACCGGTGCCGGAGAATAAGCGCCCATACCGCCAGTATTAGGACCCGCATCGCCATTGTAAGCACGTTTATGATCTTGGCTAGTTGCAAATGGCAGTACGTTTTCACCATCAACCATTACGATAAACGACGCTTCTTCACCTTCTAAAAACTCTTCGATGACAACGCGGCTGCCAGCTTCACCAAAGGCATTACCCGCAAGCATATCGCGAATGGCTTCTTCTGCATCGCGTTCATCCATAGCTACAATCACGCCTTTACCTGCCGCTAAACCATCGGCTTTTATAACAATCGGTGCGCCTTTCTCTTTTAAATAGGCAAGCGCAGGGTCGATTTGTTCAAACGTTTGGTAATCAGCGGTTGGGATAGCATGACGTGCTAAAAAGTCTTTAGTGAACGATTTAGACCCTTCAAGCTGGGCTGCACCGGCGGTTGGACCAAAAATAGCTAAGCCGTGTTCACGAAACTTATCAACAACACCTAATACTAGCGGCACTTCTGGACCAACAATGGTCAGCTCAACATTATTTTGTTGTGCAAAGCTAAGAAGCCCATCAAGATCTTCAACGTTAATTGCTACGTTCTCAAGTTTTGGCTCAAGGGCTGTGCCCGCATTACCTGGAGCAACATAAACAGTGTTTACTTTTGTATTTTGAGCGGCCTTAAACGCAAGTGCGTGTTCGCGGCCGCCGCTGCCAATGACTAATACATTCATGGCGAATATCCTATTTAAAGCGGTTTTTTAAATTTCAGCGTCATACGGTCGCTTTCACCTATGGCTTTATATTTAGCGGCATCTTGCTCGCCAAGTCTAAGGCTCGGTGGAAGGGTCCATACCCCTTTAGGGTGATCGGCTGTATCAAGAGGGTTTGCATTAATATTGCTTTTTGCTTCAAGTTCAAAACCTGCTTGTTCAGCAAGTGCAATAACCACACTCTGCTTCATATAACCTGATGACTTTTGCATTTCATCGGCTTGCTCTTCGGGTAGGCGATGTTCAACTACGCCTAAAGTGCCGCCAGGCTTAAGTGCTGTATAAAAAGACTTAAACGCATTGCTCGCAGCGTCTTTGTCTTTACTCATGAACCAATTATGGACATTACGAAAAGTAAGTACCATATCGGCGCTACTTGCAGGTGCAATATCTAAATGAGTAGAAGGAGCAAACTCAGTAAGTTTAACGTCACTAAAGCGGGCATCTTCAGCGATTTTAGCTTTAAAATCAGCAAGAGAACGTTGGTAGTAACCTACCGATGAATCAGCAGGAAAATGCGCGGCATAATAGGTGCCTTGCTCTTTTAGTGCTGGCGCTAAAATTTCACTATACCAACCACCGCCAGGCGCAATTTCTACCACAGTCATTGTTGGTTTAAAGCCAAAAAATTCGAGGGTTTCTACAGGGTTGCGGTATTGGTCGCGTTCACTGCTGCGCTCGCTTGCTTTAACTGCATTTGTTAATGCTGAGTCGTGGCCATGGTTGTGTGCTAATGCCATTGTTGAACTTAATGACAGCGTGGCAACCAGTAGAGATTTTAGTGCAAATTTCATCGTCTAATCCTTCACATTATAATTGTTAGTCATGGTTATAGAATAAGCAGAATACGTGAATTTGATGCAAACAAAAAGAGCTAACTGAAGCAGTTAGCTCTTTAAGCGATTAATGGCGGAAATGGCGCATACCCGTAAACACCATTGCCATACCGGCTTCATCAGCGGCGGCAATTACTTCTTCATCGCGCATGGAACCACCCGGTTGAATAACCGCGGTAATACCTGCTGCAGCTGCAGCATCAATGCCATCACGGAATGGGAAAAATGCATCTGATGCCATGACTGAGCCTTTAACTTCAAGGTTTTCATCAGCGGCTTTAATACCGGCAATTTTAGCTGAGTAAACACGGCTCATTTGGCCTGCGCCAACACCAATAGTCATACCGTCGCGAGCATAAACAATGGCGTTTGATTTAACAAATTTAGCCACTTTCCAACAGAACAGTAAGTCTTTAAGTTCTTGCTCAGAAGGCTGGCGCTTAGAAACAACCGTTAAGTCGCCTTGAGTTACCATACCTAAATCACGGTCTTGAATTAGAACGCCGCCATTAACGCGTTTAATGTCATGGCCTGTGCCTTTAGCTGAAAACTCGCCACACTCTAATAAGCGAACATTTTGCTTAGCCGAGACTATTTGAGCCGCTTCTGCACTTACGCTTGGTGCGATAATAACTTCAACAAATTGACGTTCAACAATCGCTTGTGCGGTGTTGGCATCAAGCTCTTGGTTAAAAGCAATGATGCCGCCAAACGCTGACGTTGGATCTGTTTTAAAAGCGCGATCGTACGCTTCTAAGATATTGTCGCCAATTGAAACACCACATGGATTAGCATGTTTTACAATAACACACGCAGGTACATCAAATTCTTTAACACACTCAAGTGCGGCATCGGTATCGGCAATATTGTTAAACGATAATGCTTTACCTTGCAGTTGAGTGGCTGTCGCCACTGACGCTTCAGAGATGTCGTTTTCAACATAAAACGCGGCATCTTGATGCGAATTTTCACCGTAACGCATATCTTGCTTTTTAGTGAATTGCATATTAATAGTACGTGGGAACTTAGTATCTTCAGCGGCTTCTTCTGTGTAATCAGGAACCATTTTACCGAAGTAGTTAGCAATCATACCGTCGTATTGCGCTGTGTGCTCATAGGCGGCAATAGCTAAATCAAAGCGGGTTTTATAGGTGGTTGAGCCGTTATTATTTTGCATTTCGCTGATAACACGGTCGTAGTCGCTTGCGTTAACAACAATCGTCACATCTTTGTGATTTTTAGCTGCTGCACGCACCATGGTTGGGCCACCAATATCGATGTTTTCAATAGCATCTTCAAGGCTGCAGTTTTCTTGAGCGACAGTATTCGCAAAGGGGTATAAGTTAACTACAACGATGTCGATAGCAGAAATGTTGTTATCTGCCATTACGTCTTCATCTTGGCCACGACGAGCAAGGATACCGCCATGAATTTTTGGGTGAAGGGTTTTTACGCGACCATCCATGATCTCAGGGTGACCGGTGTGATCTGATACTTCAGTCACTTTAATAGCATTATCAGCAAGTAGTTTACATGTGCCGCCAGTTGAAAGTATTTCAACACCTTGTGCTTCTAGTGCACGGGCAAATTCAACAATACCGGTTTTGTCTGACACACTCAAAAGTGCGCGACGTATAGGACGATGTGTATCCATTGTAGTTTGATTTCCTCAGTTAATGAGCTAGCTTAGAAGCGCGTATTTTAACTGATTCCGACTCAAAAAACGACTTATAACGACCCATAAAGCGTGAGCATTTTGCAATTTCGTTAATAAATGTTGCATATAAAAAAAGCACCCTAAGGTGCTTTTTTAAGAGTGTTTTATAAAACACTCAGTGTATTGAATCAGCAAGCGCGGTAAAGCAATTACGGCATCAATACCTTAGGTATTAGTTCATACCGTATTTTTTTAGCTTTTTACGTAAAGTACCACGGTTGATACCTAGTAAAATTGCCGCACGAGTCTGGTTGCCACGTGTGTAAGTCATTACTTCTTCAAGCAATGGCGCTTCTAGCTCAGAAAGAACAAGGTCGTAAACGTCTTGCACATCTTGACCGTTAAGCTGTTTTAAGTAGTGGTGAACAGCTTTTTTTACTGCATCACGCAATGGCTGCGGTTTCTCGTGTGACTGAACATGAGGGTTTGTGATAAATGGAGAAGTCACGTTTTGTTCGAACATTATAAAGTCTCTTTCTTTCTTAGTTAGCTGCTAGTGTTTTAAAGTATTGCTCTAATGCGACGACCTGTTCCTCGAAATTGTCGAGCGCATTAAATACTCGCCTAAACTGACCGTCACTGTCATGGGTTTGCAAATACCAAGATACATGTTTGCGAGCGATTCGTGCTCCCATTGGCTCACCGTAAAACATATGGAGGTTGGTTAAATGCTCCATTAAAATACTGCGCACCTCTGCAATAGCAGGTGGCTGCATATGTTCACCAGTTCGCAAATAGTGGTCTATCTCCCTAAATATCCAAGGGCGACCTTGGGCGGCTCGACCAATCATGATGGCATCTGCACCCGTATAGTCCAAAACCTGCTTTGCTTTTTCAGGTGATGTAATATCACCATTAGCAACCACAGGTATCGACACTGAACGTTTTATATCCCTAATTGTGGCGTACTCAGCATCACCTTTGTACATACATGCGCGCGTGCGCCCATGTACAGCCAGTGATGCAATGCCATAACGTTCAGCTATTCTTGCAATCTCTACACCATTACGGTTGTCCTGATCCCATCCAGTACGGATTTTAAGTGTTACAGGTATATCAACCGCATTAACGACGGCATCAATAATCTCTTCCACGAGTTCTGGAAACTGTAATAAGGCTGAGCCTGCAAGTTTCTTGTTCACTTTTTTTGCTGGGCACCCCATATTGATATCTATGATCTGTGCACCGTTTGCAACATTGAATTGTGCGGCCTGTGCCATAAGCTCAGGGTCTGCTCCTGCAATTTGCACCGCACGTATACCCGACTCACCAGAATGATCCATTCGGTTCATCGACTTTTCGGTTTTCCAAACCTTCGGATTAGACGACAGCATTTCAGACACAGCAAGGCCAGCGCCTAAACGACGACATAACTGTCTAAATGGTCTGTCTGTTATGCCCGCCATAGGCGCGACAATGACATTATTCTCAAGTTGGTATGAACCGATACGCACGATATTCAATAGGCCTCTTTTCAAGGGGCGCTAAGTTTACGGCTTTTTGCGCAAAAATCAAAGGCTATAAATTGAACAAAAGTGACTTTTTTTTGCTCTTTTCGTATTGACATTTGATAACCGTATGACGAAGCGGTTTATTTGTGTGAATTTTGAACGGTCGTTGTTTTTATAATAAAAAATCTTTATTTTTTATTATGTAAAAAAATAGTAAAGCCTGTTAAATACAGGCTCTAGAAACGACTTTTGAGTTAATACTCTAAACTTTTAAAAACGCACTATTATGCTTTTTTAATGCCACTGACTCGGGTCCAGTCGCCTTCAATGGCAATCTCATCAAGTTCAATAAAGGGCGCATATATATCGGCAACCGATTTTGCTTGCTCTTCTAAAATGCCCGACATGGCAATTTTACCGCCTGGTTTTAATAAGCCTAAAATCACACTATGAAGCTCACGCAGAGGTTGCGCTAAAATATTTGCCACAACAATATCGGCTGTAAATTCAGGTTGGTTTTCTGGTAGATAAACTTCAAGCTTGTCAGCAACGCCATTACGGTTAGCGTTATCTAAGCTTGCTTCTAGCGCTTGCGGGTCAATGTCTATTCCTATCATGCGCTCTGCACCTAGTTTAATTGCTGCAATGCCTAATATGCCTGAACCACAACCAAAATCGACTACCGTTTTGCCGCTTAAGTCTTGGCTTTCAAGCCACTTTAAACACAGCGCGGTGGTGGCGTGCGTGCCAGTACCAAATGCAAGACCAGGATCAAGTAGCACATTGACTGCGTCTGGATCTGGAATATCGCGCCAGCTAGGGCAAATCCATAGTTTTTCGCCAAATTGAATAGGGTGGAAGTTATCCATCCACTCACGTTCCCAATCTTTGTCTTCGAGTTGCTCGATTTTGTAAACTAAATTGTCTTTGAGCTCATCATGGCGCTTTAATAACGCAACCACGGCGTTCATATCGTGATTAGCTTCGAACAGACCAATTACTGTGGTATCAGCCCAAAAAACGACTGTGCCAATTTTGGGTTCGTAAATAGGGGTGTCTTTAGCATCAATAAAAGTAACAGAAGCACTACCAGCTTCCATTAATAAGTCACTAACTGCATCTGCGGTTGCAGCATTGGCATTGATACGGATTTGGATCCAAGCCATGTTTATTTCCTTGAAATAGAAAAAAGGCCGCTACAGCGGCCTTTTGAGTTAACTCATAATGTAACGCTAGATTATTTAGCGTCTAAAAAGCTTTTCAGTAAATCAGAGCGAGAAGGGTGACGTAATTTACGTAGTGCCTTCGCTTCAATTTGACGAATACGCTCACGTGTTACATCAAACTGCTTACCTACTTCTTCTAACGTGTGGTCGGTATTCATATCAATACCAAAACGCATACGCAGTACTTTCGCTTCACGGGCAGTTAAGCCAGCGAGCACATCGTTAGTTGCGCCACGAAGAGACTCCATTGTTGCCGAATCGATAGGCGAATCAATAGTAGTATCTTCAATGAAGTCGCCTAAGTGCGAATCTTCATCATCACCAATTGGTGTTTCCATTGAAATTGGCTCTTTTGCAATCTTAAGTACCTTACGGATTTTATCCTCAGGCATCATCATGCGTTCAGCTAATTCTTCTGGATTTGGCTCACGACCCATTTCTTGTAACATTTGACGTGAAATACGGTTCAATTTATTGATCGTTTCAATCATATGTACTGGAATACGGATCGTTCTTGCTTGGTCAGCAATAGAGCGAGTAATTGCTTGGCGAATCCACCACGTAGCATAAGTAGAGAACTTATAACCACGACGGTATTCAAACTTATCAACCGCTTTCATCAAACCAATATTACCTTCTTGAATTAAATCCAAGAACTGTAAACCACGGTTGGTGTATTTTTTAGCGATTGAAATTACCAGACGTAAGTTCGCTTCTACCATCTCTTTTTTAGCACGGCGCGCTTTCGCTTCACCAATACTCATGCGACGGTTTATATCTTTAATACGTTCAATGCTTAAGCCAGTGCTTTCTTCCATTGAAGAAAGTTTGCTAATACAACGAAGTATTTCAGGCTTCACTTCTTCAAGTTTAGCTGAATGCTTTTCGTTAGCTGCAATTTCAATATCAAGCCATGCTGTGTCAGTTTCGTTGTTTGCAAAGTGCTTAACAAAGGTTTTCTTTGGAAGCTTTGAAACTTGTACTGCATGCTTCATGATAAGACGTTCTTGAACGCGAACTCGGTCCATCATTTCACGCATGTTATTAACCATGCGGTCAAATTGTTTAGGCACAAGTTTAAAGGTTCTGAACAACTCACCAATTTCTAAAATAGCGGCTTGAGATTCTGGATGAGAGCGACCTTTCTTATCGAATGTTTCACGTGCTTTAGTGTATAAATCACGTAAGTTTTCGAAATGGATGCGCGCTTCTTCAGGATCTGGACCTGTATCTACTTCTTCTTCGTCTTCATCATCGCTGTCATCATCATCGTCGCTGTCATCAAGCTGTTTTTCGCTTAATTCAGAACCAATGTTAGTGGCAGCAATTGGTGGTGCTTCGTCTGCATCAGGATCGAAAAAGCCAGAGATAATGTCGCTAAGGCGCATCTCTTCTGCTTCAAATTTATCCCACTGTTCAAGTAGGTAAGTGATCGCTTCTGGGTATTCAGCAACCGAAATCTGTACTTGGTTAATGCCTTCTTCAATACGTTTAGCGATAACAATTTCGCCTTCACGGGTAAGAAGTTCAACAGTACCCATTTCACGCATGTACATGCGAACAGGGTCTGTTGTACGGCCGATTTCTTTTTCTACAGTAGCAAGGGCTGCAGCGGCAGCTTCCGCTGCGTCTTCGTCTGTCGTGGTTTCTTGCATCATTAATTCATCAGCATCAGGCGCGTTTTCGCTAACCTTGATACCCATGTCATTAATCATGCTAATGATATCTTCTACTTGATCTGAGTCGATAATATCTTGTGGAAGGTGATCATTAACTTCTGCAAAAGTTAAGTAACCTTGCTCTTTACCTTTTTGAATCAGAAGTTTTAATTGTGACTGAGGAGTTGGATCCATAGAGATTGTTTCTTCCACTCTGATAAGTTGATACAACAGGCGCCATCATGGAGTTTGCTCAAAGGCTAACCAGAATAATGTGACGCAGTGAATAGCACAGTATAACAGCCTAAATCAAATCTGACTAGCTGTTCGTTGCTTTTAACGCTGTCATTAGCAAATGACATTCTAGTCGTTCATCGCTATTTAAGCCCTGTGTCTTGTCTTTTATTAATAGGGTCTCTAGTCGATAATTTAAACACTGATCTTCAATAAATTTAAAAGTATTTTGAAAAACAGTCTCTAAACGCTCTTCATTTATTTGATGTTGCCATGTCGCCAACTTAGTTAGTGGCTCATAGTCATCAGTATCTCTAAATGATTCGAGAATTTGTGCAGTGGTAATGCCATCTTTTTGTAACGCTTGATGTTGTAGGCGTAATAACAAGCCGATTCCTGCAATATTCATTTGTGCTAAATCAGGCAAGTAGGGCACGCTTTTCGCCAAATTAGGATGCTGAATTAAAATACCTATCGCTTGGCGCATGGGGGTAATTTTAAATTTGCGTTCAATTGCTTGCTGTTGTTTTGGCGTTTTTAAGTGATTATTAAGTTGCTCACGGGTGCGACCAATTAATCGGCCTAACTGCTCTAGGATATTTTCTTGATAGAACTCACTCGGGATCTTTTCAATTAATGGCAATGCTGCACTAAGTAGCTTAGCTTTACCGGAATCAAGTGTTAAATCAATCTCTTTACTTAGTTTATTAAACAGCACTTTAGTGAAGTCATCGGCGTTTTCAAGGCGTTGCTCAAAAGCCTCTTTACCTTCTTGTTGAACGAGTGAATCAGGGTCTTCACCATCGGGTAAAAATACAAAATGCAGTGCTTTGCCATCGTTTAAATAAAGAAGTGCGTTTTCCAGTGCGCGCCACGCGGCATCTTTACCTGCACGGTCACCGTCGTAGCAACAAATAACTTTGTCGGTGGTTCTAAATAAGGTGTGCATGTGCTCGCTGGTTGTCGCTGTACCGAGTGCGGCAACTGCGTATTCTATACCTTGTTCTGCCAGCGCTACTACGTCCATGTAACCTTCGACTATAAGTACATGATCGAGCTTTTTGTGTGCTTGCTTTGCTTCATAAAGGCCATAAAGCTCAAAGCCTTTGTGGAATATACGTGTTTCAGGAGAGTTTAAATATTTTGGCCCCTGATCTGCTTGCATTACACGGCCACCAAAAGCAATGACGCGACCGCGTTTATCACGGATAGGAAACATTAAACGATCACGGAAAAAATCGAATTGCTTACCTGGCGTTTTTTCAGATGCGAGCTTCAGCTCAACTAATTGCTCTTTTTGTTCTTGATTACGTCCAAGCTGTTGGCAGAGGCCTTCCCATTCGCTGGGCGCATAGCCCATCATAAACTTTTTAACTGTTGCGCCGCTTAAGCCGCGACCTTTTACATAGTCTATTACTGTTTCAGAATTACTATGATGTTTTAACTGGTGTTGATAAAAACGCGCTGCATGGAGCATTAAATCGTAGTCTGAACGTTTTTGTGCTGCGGTGCGTTCTGGGCCATTACTACTTCCTTGTTCGCGAGGAACATCTAGGTTAAGTAAACTGGCTAGCTCTTCAATTGCATCAACAAACTCAAGTTTGTCATATTCCATAACAAAAGAAATAGCATTGCCGTTAGCGCCACAGCCAAAGCAATGATAAAACTGTTTATCTTGCGATACAGTAAACGAAGGCGATTTTTCATTGTGAAAAGGACAGCAAGCTTGATAGTCTTTGCCCGCTTTTTTCAACCCTACCTTTGAGTCAATCAGGTCGACAATATCGGTTCGTGCCAATAAATCATCGATAAAGTTGCGTGGGATCTTTCCAGCCATTGTTTAAAGTACAGCCCTAAGGTAAATATAAAAGTGTTAAAAGCGAATTATAATACGCAGAGATTGGAACACAAATGCATATTTTTTTGAAGTGCTCTAAACGAAGAAACCGAGCTCAAGGCTCGGTTTACTTCAATCATACTTAATGTATGTGGGAGTATTAGGCAGTTAATCGTTGCTTAATTAAACCTGAGATTTTGCCCATATCGGCACGACCTTCGGCTTTGCTTTTGATTATACCCATTACTTTACCCATGTCTTGCATACCTGCTGCGTTAGTATCAGCAATAGCCGCGTCAATGAGAGCAATGATTTCTTCTTCACTCAATTGTTGAGGTAAAAAAGCTTCAAGTGCTGTAATCTCATTGGCTTCAATTTCAGCTAAATCATCACGCCCAGCATCTTTGTACTGAGTGTAAGAGTCGCGACGTTGTTTAACAAGCTTCACTATAACGGAGGTAATACCTGCGTCGTCTAGTGTTATTTGCTCGTCAATTTCACGTTGCTTGATTGCAGCAAGTACCATGCGAATAGGATTAAGACGTTGTTTGTCTTTAGCTCTCATCGCATCTTTTTGCGCATCTTTTAGCGTTATTAAAAGGCTCATTTATACAAGACCTAATATATTAGTATAATTTAACGCGACGAGCGTTATCACGAGAAAGTTTTTTCATGTGACGTTTAACAGCAGCTGCTTTTTTACGCTTACGCTCAGCTGTTGGTTTTTCATAGTGCTCGCGACGACGAACTTCTGAAAGGATACCTGCTTTTTCACATGAACGCTTGAAGCGACGAAGTGCTACGTCAAACGGTTCGTTCTCTCTTACTTTAATTACTGGCATTAAAAATTCACCTACCTAAATTATGAGCGTTGCTCAAGTTGATCAAACATTGATCAAGTGGTTCAAAAATGGTGCGGTATTGTAATCCGAAGCAACACCACATGTAAAGGATAATATTAACAGAAACCCGACCGCTAAAACAGTGTTAATTTATATGCCGTTGGTATAGCCTGCAAAAAACTTGCCCAGCTTTTTTCTCTTTTATTAACAACCAGTTACTAGGTGCTTTAAACGAGCTTAACTCCGTTTCTACTTCAACATATATTAGTGCGTCAGAGTCGAGCCATTGATTATTTTCTAATAAATCACAGCATGATTGGGCTAAATTTTTGCGAAATGGCGGGTCAATAAAAACTAAATTAAATGTGTCATTGGTGTTTTTGCTTTCAAGAAAGGTCAAAGTATTAGTATTAAGTACTTGTGCATTTTGTGCATTAAGAGTGGCAATATTTTGCGTTAGCTGTTTTGCTGCTAGCGGATCAAGCTCTAAAAATGTGGTGTTTTTAGCAAAGCGAGATAGCGCTTCAAATCCTAAACCACCAGAGCCGGCAAAGCAATCGAGAGTGCGTGCATCGCGGGTGTCGTGCATTAACCAATTGAATACCGTTTCTTTTATTCTGTCGGTTGTAGGGCGCAAGCCTTGAACGTCTTTTACTGGCAGTTTACGACCGCGAAATTGGCCGCTAATGATTCTAATAAAGCCATCGGCTGATTTATGGGTGGTGTTATTTTGTGTGTTTTTTTTTCTCATTTAACTCACTAAAAATTGGTATCTATGATCTAGCTCAGATAATATTGCAATCATATCACGGCGTGTCATTTTTCAACTGCGCTAAAAGTGTTACTATTATGCACCCTCGAGGATAACGTGTTGCTAAAAAGCAATTATTTAGGCTTAAAAGCACGCTATCATTATCGTTAGTTTATCAGATTTTTATAAGTGGTTATTAGCAAGTATGGCAAAAAAAAGTAAATTCATGTCGTGGCTCGGTTTTGGCAAGTCAGATAAAAAACAAGCAGAAGCTGATAAACAACAAGCATTAGCAAACGAGCAGGCAGAAAAAGCCGAACAGGAGCGCTTAGCAGCAGAGAAGGCCGAGGCAGAGCGTTTGCAAGCTGAAGCCGAACGTTTAGAACAAGCCCGAATTGCAGCTGAACAAGCTGAAGCAGAACGTTTAGCGCAAGAGCAAGCTGAAAAAGCCGAACAACAACGAATAGCTGCCGAAAAAGCAGAGACAGAGCGTTTAGAGCAAGAAAAACAGGCGCAAGCACAACGCGCTGCGGCAGCAGAAAAACAAGCGATTGAACAAGCTAACGCTGAGCTATTGGCTAAACAACAGGCAGATGCCGAGCAGCAAAGACAAGAGCAAGCTCAACGTTTAGCAGAGCAAGAAGCGCAAATGTTGTTAGAGCAAGAGACACAGGCGCAAGCACAACGCGCTGCGGCAGCAGAAAAACAAGCGATTGAACAAGCTAACGCTGAGCTATTAGCTAAACAACAGGCGGATGCAGAGCAGCAAAGACAAGAGCAAGCTAAACGTTTAGCTGAACAAGAAGCGAAAATGTTGTTAGAGCAAGAACGTATCGCGGCTGAACAAGCTGAAAATGAGCGTTTAGAACAACAGCGTATTGCAGCAGAGCAAGCTGAAAATGAGCGCTTAGAACAACAGCGTATTGCAGCAGAGCAAGCTGAGCATGAGCGTTTAGAGCAACAGCGCATTGCAGCAGAGCAAGCTGAAAATGAGCGCTTAGAACAACAGCGTATTGCAGCAGAAAAAGCTGAGAATGAGCGTTTAGAGCAACAGCGTATTGCAGCAGAACAAGCAGAGAGTGAGCGTTTAGAACAACAGCGTATTGCAGCAGAGCAAGCAGAGAGTGAGCGTTTAGAGCAACAGCGTATTGCAGCAGAGCAAGCAGAGAACGAACGTTTAGAGCAACAGCGTATTGCAGCTGAAGAAGAGGCTGAGCGTCTAGAGCAGCAGCGACTGACCGCAGAGCTTGCAGAGGAAGAGGCAAAAAAAGCGGAAAAACCTAAAAAAGAAGGCTTTTTCTCTCGTCTTAAAAAAGGCTTACTTAAAACTCGAGTTAATATTGGCTCTGGTTTCTCGTCAATTTTTAGCGGTAAAAAAATTGACGACGAGTTATTTGAAGAGCTAGAGACTCAGTTACTTACTGCTGATCTCGGTGTTGATACCACCATGAAGCTCATTGATAATTTAACTGATGCAGCCGATCGCAAGCAACTTAAAGATGGTGATGCGCTTTATGAGCTTATGAAGCAAGAAATGGCAACTATGCTAAAAACAGCAGAGCAGCCTTTAGAAATACCAGCAGATAAAAAACCTTTTGTTATTTTAATGGTAGGGGTAAACGGCGTAGGTAAAACCACCACCATTGGTAAAATGGCCAAGCAATTCCAAAATCAAGGTAAGTCGGTCATGCTTGCTGCCGGTGATACTTTTAGAGCTGCAGCGGTAGAGCAGCTTCAAGTATGGGGTGAACGCAACAGCATTCCGGTAATAGCTCAACATACAGGTGCTGATAGTGCATCGGTAGTATTTGATGCTTTTCAAGCTGCAAAAGCACGTAATGTCGATGTGTTAATTGCTGATACAGCAGGGCGCTTGCAAAATAAAGATAACTTAATGCAAGAGCTTGAAAAAATAGCCCGTGTAATGAAAAAAGTAGACCCTGATGCACCTCATGAAGTGATGCTGACTATTGATGCTGGTACAGGCCAAAATGCAATTAGCCAAGTAAACTTATTTAATCAATGTGTAGGTTTAACAGGTATCACATTATCAAAGCTTGATGGTACTGCTAAAGGTGGGGTTATTTTTGCCGTTGCCGATAAGTTTAATATTCCTATTCGTTACATTGGCGTAGGTGAAAGTATTGATGATTTACGTACCTTCAAGAGCGATGACTTTATTGACGCGCTATTTAGTCAAGATGAGGACGACGCTTAATTTACCAAAAGGGAGCCTGCTCCCTTTTTAATTGCGAGGAATACCATTTTATTTTAGAGCCTAAGGCTAACAATAAATTGGCAATAATAAAAAATGATAAATTTTCAGCAAGTAAGTAAAACCTATGCCGGTGGACACCGTGCGCTTGAAAAAGTGAACTTTCATATAAAGCCTGGCGAATTGGCCTTTCTAACTGGCCACAGTGGGGCTGGTAAAAGTACACTATTAAAGCTTATTAGCTTAATGGAACGTCCTTCTGCAGGAAACGTGTTTATTAATGGCGTGGATTTAAATAAATTAAATTCCCGTCAAATTCCGTATGCACGTCGCGACATTGGTATTATTTTTCAAAATCATCGATTATTAGAGCGATATACGGTATTTGATAACGTTGCTTTGCCCTTAATTATTGAAGGGACTCACCACAAGCAAATTGCCAAACGTGTGCATGGAGCGCTTGATAAAGTGGGCTTGTTAGATAAAGTGCGCTGTCACCCTTCTACACTTTCTGGTGGTGAACAACAACGAGTGGGGATTGCACGAGCCATCGTCAATTCGCCACCTATATTGCTAGCCGATGAACCTACCGGTAACTTAGACCCTGAATTATCAATGGAAATATTACGCCTGTTTGAAGACTTTAATAAACATGGCACCACGGTTGTAATTGCCACTCATGATTTGGGCTTAGTGTCACGGATGAAGTACCGCAGTTTAACGCTTCATGATGGACGAATGAGCCAAGATCCACTGGCTGAGGGTGTATTATGAGTTTACTGTTCAAAAGCCGTCAAAATAGTAATGATAAACAAAAAAAATCCGTATTCTCTGGCGGTTACTTTTTCATTATTAATATTTTTCGCCAAGGTGTGTACAGTCTTGGGGAAATGTGGCGAACGCCATTAGCCTCTATGATGACCATTGCTGTACTGGGTTTGAGTTTAACGTTGCCCGCAACGTTATACTTAGTGGTTAAAAATGTGCAGCAAGTGAGTAGTGGTTTTGAGCAAGCCAGCGAAATATCCTTGTTTGTAAAAGAGGATATGAGTGAGCAAGAAACGCAAACTTTAGTTAAACGCTTAGCGCTATATCCTGAAATACAAAGTGTGACTTTTATTTCTCGCACTGAGGCTTTGGATGAATTCAAAGAAATGTCTGGGTTTGGTCAGGCTTTAGAATACCTAGATAGTAACCCATTACCGAATGTGGTTTTAGTTACACCAACCCAGCGACATAGCCAACCTAATGCGGCTAAGCTATTGCTTAAAAAACTTGAAGGTGAACGCGAAGTTGACTTTGGTAAGCTTGATATTGCTTGGCTTGAGCGCCTAAATGCATTACTCAGTTTGTTAAAAGAAAGTGTAATTACGATTGCGCTATTATTACTTACCTCAGTGACGCTTATTATAGGCAACACAATTCGTTTATCTATTATGGATAAAAAAGAAGAAATACAGGTAATGAAGCTCGTAGGGGCAACTAATACCTTTATTCATGCCCCCTTTTTATGGACTGGCATTTGGTATGGCGTGATTGGCGGATTGTTTGCTTTTATTTGCGTAGCATTAATGATGTGGTGGCTATCTGCTGCGGTAAGCAGTGTTGCAGGGGTATATCAAACCAGCTTTACGCTAATAGGGCTTAGCCTTAATGAATTTGGCGCGTTGGTATTGTTGGCCACTAGCTTAGGCTTTATTGGTTCTTACTTATCGGTTAACCGTTACATCTCAGAAATAGAACCCGATAAGGTGTAGGGTCTGTTGACCTTTCAAAGTTAAATTTGCAGCAGTCTGTTTGGTACTTAGGCAAGGCAGAGCCTATGTGGTGTGGTTATTCCCCATAAATAGGCGATAACGCAGCATCAATGCCAAACAGGCGCTGCCCTTCGGGTTCTGTCTAGGGGCGATTTACTCTTTGTTGCTCGGTTTTGACTTAGCCCACTAGGTTACAAACCTCGCGCCGCGATTAAACCGCCCCTAGTTTGAACAAATTATAATCCGCAAAGGTCAACAGACCCTAATATAATTCTTAAAACTGTCATGTTTTAAGTTTAAAATAATAAAAAAGCCAAAGCAAAAAGGTTATTTTTGTTTTGGCTAAATCAATTCATAGGTTATTCAGTCGCCTAGCGTAGACTGACTTAACACTAAAAAAACCACTTGATTTATGATTCAAAAAAGTTTTAAATTCAAGTTAGCACTCTTACTAAAAGAGTGCTAAGATGGTTTCAAATGTTTATCACCGAGGTGAAAAATGAGTAAAGATTTATACGCAATGGCACTTACAGTTGGGCAACAAAGCGCAAGTATGGACGGCTACCTTCAAGCTGTTAGTACTATTCCTATGCTTAAAGTTGAGCAAGAGCAGGAACTTGCAAAAAGACTTCAGGAAGAAGGCGATCTTAGTGCTGCAAAGCAACTCATTATGTCGCATTTGCGCTTTGTAGCGCACATAGCTAAAAGCTACTCGGGCTACGGGTTACCTCAAGCTGATTTAATTCAAGAAGGTAACATCGGACTGATGAAAGCAGTAAAACGTTTTGACCCAACAGTGGGTGTACGTTTGGTTTCATTTGCCGTTCATTGGATTAAAGCCGAAATTCATGAGTTTGTGCTTAAGAACTGGCGTATCGTTAAAGTAGCGACAACCAAAGCACAACGTAAATTGTTTTTTAACTTACGTAAAAATAAAAAGCGTTTAGGTTGGTTTAACCAAGCTGAAGTGAGCACAGTAGCTAGCGAGCTAGGTGTGAGTGAAAAAGAAGTGCGTGAAATGGAATCGCGTATGAGCGGCCAAGACATGGGCTTTGATTTAACTGGCGACGATAATGATGACGCGCCAACTAGTACTTACTCACCGGTACAGTACTTAACCGATGGTTCTGCTGATTTAGCTGACGACATTGAACAGCAACAATGGCAAGAACAGTCACATACGCGTTTATTTAGCGCTTTGAAAACTCTCGATGAGCGTTCTCAAGATATTGTTAGTGCTCGTTGGTTGTCAGACGATAAAGCAACGCTGCAAGAGCTGGCTGAAAAATACAGCGTATCAGCAGAGCGTGTTCGCCAGCTGGAAAAAACAGCAATGAAAAAATTACAAAGCGCGATGAGTTAATCGCACTAAAAAACTGATTAAGCCCTGCATGAAAATGCGGGGCTTTTTTTTAACTAAAAAAGCTAACTAAAAAGGTTAATAGAAAGTATCGTTTTTCTTGTTCTGCTTACCTCTAGTCACATCTATGTATCTTTTAATTAAATATACGCTCTTTAAAATTAATGAATAAGTTTGGTTTTAATTTAAATACATGATTTTAGTTTGTTTTTAATTTGGGTATATGAAAATATTCGCGCACCTGAGCGACTTATCGCTCAAATCGTAGCCTAAATTAAGTCATTTAATTACTGGTTTGTTGCCTTTCAATTTCATTTAACGCGAGTATTTACACTCAATATGAACTCATATTCACTAAAGAAAAAAATCTTGCTATCGGTCGTTCTTGCCCTAGCCGTTATTATTTTATTGCTGTCGTGGAATAGCTATACCTCTCAAAAAGCGTTACTGCTAAAAAGCAGTATCGATAACGTAAGCCAATCTGGTAAGCAACAGGCTACGAGTATTGAAGATTGGCTAGCTAGTCGTCAGCAGATAATTAAATCGGTTGCGAATAAGGTTGAGGGCAACACGCTCAGCGCACTTCAGCAAGCAGCATTTTCAGGTGGCTTTCAGTTAACTTACTTTGGAGATAGTAGCGGAAAAATGACTGACTCTGATCCCAGTATTGATCGCACCGGCTACGATCCGCGCACTCGTCCATGGTATAAACAAGCACTGCTTCAAAGTAGCACCGTAATTACCAAACCTTATTTAGATACCGCGTTTAATCAGTTGGTTGTTTCTATTGCTAAAACCACGCAAAGCGGTGTGGTTGCCGGGGATTTATCGATTGAGGCCCTGGTTGATAGCGTCAATACAATGTCTTTGCCTGCAGATGGGTACGCCATTATGATGCATAAAGATGGCACTGTGATTGCCTACAAAGACGCTAGAAAAGTAATGGCAGATATTACGCGTATTGACTCGAAAATAAATCATCAATTAATTTTATCTAACAGTCAAAACGGTGAATTTACTTCTGTTTACTTTGAGAGTGAAGGCCGAGAGAAGCTAGTTTGGGGTGAAAACATTAACAATACAGATTGGCAGTTGTTGTTTGTATTGGATAAACAAACTTTAGAGGCTCCGCTTATTAGTTTATTGCTGACCCAATTAGTGCTGGTTGCAGTAGCACTTTTACTGAGTGTGTTGGCTATTTCATGGTTATTGGGTGTATTGCTCGCTCCTTTGAGCCGAGTGTCGCAAGCTTTATCAACAATTGCAGATGGTAACGGTGATTTAACCCAGCGTATAACTGTTGATACGCAAGATGAAGTTGGGGTTCTGGCTGATAGTTTTAATCGTTTTGTTAGCAGCCAACATGAACTGATCAGTCATATTCGTCAATTAGCTACTGACTTAGACTTTGATGCAGAGAAAAGCTTGATCACCAACCAAAGCAGTGTCAGTGAGTTGCAGCGTCAGCAACAAGAAGTGGCTATGGTTGCTACCGCGGTCACAGAAATGGCGAGTGCAACCCATGAAATTGCCGCTAATGCAGAAAACACTGCAACCGCATCGCAACAATCGGCACAAAGTAGCCGTGAAGGTAAGCTGTTAGTTGATAAAACCAGAAACACGATTAATTCACTTGCGGGCGAAATAGACCAAACTACCACAGTTATTGGTGAATTAAGTTTGCATGCTCAGGCTATATCGAGCATTTTAACTACCATTCAAGAAATTGCTGAGCAAACAAATCTCTTAGCGCTTAATGCTGCAATAGAGGCCGCACGCGCCGGTGAACAAGGCCGTGGTTTTGCTGTGGTTGCCGATGAGGTGCGTGTGCTCTCAAGAAGAACACAAAACTCTACAGCCGAAATTTATACCACTATAGAAACCTTACAAAACACCACTAAAAAAGCAGTGAGCTTGATGGACAGCAGTAAGGGCTATGCCAACAATAGTGTGGATGATGTAAATGCTGCCGCACACGCACTAGAAGAAATTACTTTGGCGGTAAATGAGATTTCTGATATGGCGGGTCAAATAGCGGTTGCAGCAGAAGAGCAAACGCAAGTGACCAATGAAATTACTAGAAATACGGTTGCTATTAAAGATGTAACCGATGAAATAACTACCTCAGCTACCGCGCATTTAAGCCAAGCCGAAGTATTAAAAGACAGAGCTACAGATCTAAATGCCAAGGTAGCGACATTTGTTTTATAAATACCATACTTATAATTGAGTTAAATTAACTGTTGGGGTAAGGCGTTTGCTTACTCCATCAGTTTAATGAAATGGCTTGTTGTTGGGCTATTTGTACATACTTACGTTCTACCAGCTGTGATACTGGTACCAGTTCAAATCCTTGCTCGATTAATTGCGGCAAAGCTTGGCGTAAAAAATCGATAGTTTCGGGGTAGGGGTGCGCTATTGCAATGGCAAACTGATATTTAGTTGCTTTTGACTTTAGCTCTTCTAACCTAAATTGTAGCTGCTCAGGGGTAGTTATATTATCTAAAAATACATGCCGACCAATATTTTCTACCCCCAAAAAGTTAGCTGCATTTTGCGCCTGGCTTAATTCGGTTGTTCGGCTATCGAGAAAATACAACTGCCGCTTTTTAAGTACTTCCATGGTCCACTTCATTGCTTGGCTTTGCTGAGTGAGTGCAGAACCCATATGATTATTAACCCCTTTAACTTGTGGCAAACTCGCCAGTGCATTACCGAGTGTTTGTTGAAGTTGTGCTTTATCCATATTTAAAGTAAGTGCCCCAGGGCCTAGCTTTTTACCATTTAAAGCTTGCATAGGCACATGCAACAGGAGCTCTTTATCTGACTGACTAGCAAGGGTTGCAAATATTTGAGAATAGGGGGTATGAGGCAAAATTGAATAAGACAATTGCCCAGGTAAACTTAGGAATTCTAGGTCACGTTGATGATAACCTATGTCATCGATCACTATGGCTATTTGTTTGGCTTTAACACCATGGGGTGTAGCAAATAGGATTAAAAAAAGCCCAGCTAACACCATTAAATTTATAATTTTCACGTTTTATAATTTTTATTATCTTTAAATAGTTTACCGTTTTTATTGCATGCTAAGTAGCTGTTTTGCTTTTACTAACTGGATATCGGCTAATTCTTCAGTGTTGAAAACGGTGTTTTGTTCTGATTGTTCATTTTTTATTATAACGGCTTTATTTGTTTGTGGAAGTGTTGTTTGATTAATCGCCACATTTGGAGTTACGCCAATCCCTTCAATAGACTCTCCCAGTGGTGTAAAGTAACGTGCGGTGGTTAGTTTTAAGGCGGTATCGCCGTCGCCTAATGGAATAAGTGATTGCACTGTTCCTTTACCAAACGACTGACTCCCTACTATTTTTGCACGTAGATTTTCTTTTAACGCTGCAGCCAGTATTTCTGCTGCTGAGGCTGAATTTTCATTAATCAGGACAACAATCGGAGCACCTTTCAAAATATCGCCGCGTTTAGCGTAAAAAGATTGATTCGAATCATAAAAGCGCCCTTTGGTCGTTACAATTAAGCCATCTTGAAGAAACAGGTCTGCTACCGCAACTGCACTGTTTAAAGTGCCTCCCGGGTTATCTCGTAAATCAATAATTAGGCCTTTTAATGAATGGCCATAATGGTTTTGCATGGCGGCTATTTGCAAGGCAACTTCATGCAAAGTGTGATTAGAAAAGTTATTAATAGCGATATAACCGCTACCTGAGTCAAGTAGTTGCTTAGTTACACTCGTTAGCTTAATTTGTTTTCTACTTAGATTAAATATTAGCGGTGTTTGAGTGTTATTACGGGTAATACTTAGCTGTACTTTACCGTTAGCACTGTCTTTGATGTATTGTGCAACTAAATCAATCGGACTATTTTCTACATAGTGCTGATTAACGGCAGTAATTATATCGCCTGAGCGAAGTCCTGCTTGTTTGGCTGGTGAATTATTAATTACTTTAACAATCGTGGTGCGTTGCTCGATGCTTTTTACTTCTATACCTAGGCCGGTATAGCGACCATTCGTGTTATTAAATAATGCATTTAGCTCATTTTTATCTAAATACTTAGAGTAGGCGTCGAGCTTAGAGTATAAGCGTTCAAATTGAGACGAGTTGTATTCAATATACTCACTGTTTTGCAGTGCTAAATCATCAACGTAGTAGGTGTGAATATTAAACAGTATTTCATTTATTTTTTGGCTTTCTAAGTCTTTAACCGAGCTTGCATAGGCTGTATTTATAAAGCCAAAAAACACTAATAAAACAAATAAGATAAAACAAAAGCAGGGTGCACGCTTTTTCACAGAGGTTTTTTGTTGGCAAATGTGTGTGTTTATCATAACTGCCTCTAACAGGATGCAGCTATTTTGATATTAAATACGCCTGCACCATTTTATGGGATTAACAGCACGTCCTTTATGACGTATTTCAAAGTATAGACCAGAATCGGCTTGTCCACCGCTTTGCCCAACTAATGCAACACTTTCACCTTCTCTGACCATATCACCCACGTCTTTTAGCAAGGTTTGTGCGTGTCCGTATAAGCTCATAAAACCTTGACCATGGTCAAGTACGATTACCCAGCCATAGCCTTTTAACCAGTCGGCAAATACTACTTGGCCATTATCAATGCTATTAACTGAAGTCCCTTCAGATGCAGAAATTAATACACCTTTCCAGTTTATTCCGCCGTGCTTACGTTGACCAAACCTATGCGCTAATTTTCCTTTGCTCGGCCAGTTTAATTTTCCTTTATTACGATTTAAGCCAAGTAGTTCAATTTTTGTAACTTTTTCTTCTTCTTCAAGTTCTTTGATAGTGGCGATCAGAGTTTGTTCGTTTTCTTCTAAATAGCTAATGGAATTTTTGGTTTTATTTAACTGCTTTTTTAGGTTTTGTAAGCTTGCTTGGCGCTCATTTTTAGCCCCAAGAAGTGCTGCTTGTCGTCTTTTTTGTTCTTCAAATAAAGCAACGAGCCTCTCTTTTGTTTTCGCAAGCTCAGCTTGATTTTTTGCAATCTCAACTTGCAGTGCTTTAAGATCATCAAGTTGCTTTATACGAGCTTTATTCAGGTAGTTATAGTAGCTAAGTGTGCGTTCAAATTTGGCGGTATCTTCTTGGTTAAGTAGCATTTTTGAATAGTCATCGCTACCTGCCATATAAGCACTTTTTAACTGTGCTGCTAAAATACGTTGAAATTGGGCTTGTTGTTTTTCAAGCTTTGCCGCGCGTTGTTGTTGCTCTGCTTGCTGTTGTTGTGTTTTTTTAACGGATTGCTCAGCCATATTAAGTGCTTTAGCGTTTTTCGCTATAGCGAGCTCATGTGTTTTTAGTTTTTGCTGCTGTTTAGCTATTTCTTTTTGCTGTTGTTGAAACTCAGCTTGGCTTTGCTCTAAAGCAACTTGTACTTGGGATAGGTCTTTTTTGGTACGATCTTCATTAGCCACTGCAACGCCAGTGGCTAATGAGTTTAGTACACATATACACGCAATGATGCGGCATGCGCTTTTATTCATAAATTATTTCAACACCATAATTGGCGAACCGGTCATTTCTGCAGGTTGTTCCAAACCCATTAAATGCAGCATAGTAGGTGCAACATCGCTCAAGGCTTTACCGGTATGCGCTTGTGCGTCACGACCTACATAAATAAAGGGTACTGGCTCGCTAGTATGTGCTGTGTGCGCTTGGCCTGTTTTAAGGTTTGCCATTTGCTCTGCATTACCATGATCAGCAGTTATTAGTGCTTCTCCACCATATTCTTTAAGGGCATCAACTACACGACCAATACAGCTATCTACTGCTTCACAGGCTTTTACTGCCGCTTCAAATACACCTGAGTGGCCGACCATATCGCCATTAGGGTAGTTACAAATAATGGCATCATACTTTCCACTTTTTATTGCTGCAACGAGTTTATCGGTAAGCATTTGTGAGTTCATTTCTGGCTGTAAATCATACGTTGCTACTTGAGGAGATGGGATCAGCTCGCGAGTTTCGCCGTCAAACTCATTTTCGCGTCCGCCACTAAAGAAAAAGGTAACGTGGGCATATTTTTCAGTTTCAGATATACGTAGCTGAGTTTTACCTTGTTTTTCAAACCATTCGCCAAGTACGTTATTAAGCGGCGTTGGGCCAAAAGCCACTGGCGCATCAATATCAGCAGCGTATTCAGTCATCATCACAAAGGCACTAAGCTCGGGCGATTTTTTCTTATTAAAGCCGTCAAAATCAGGTTCGACAAAGGCGCGAGTGATTTCGCGTGCGCGGTCTGCTCTAAAGTTGGCAAATATAATGGTGTCGCCATCATTTACTTTTACTGATTCGCTACCTTTTGGGGTAATAGTACTTGCTGCTACAAATTCGTCATTTTCATCGCGCTCATAAGCCGCGTTAAGTGCGTTTACGCCATCTTCATAATCAAAGTCGCTTTCACCTAGGGTGATTAAATTATACGCTTTTTCAACACGGTTCCAGCGGTTGTCTCTGTCCATGGCATAGTAACGACCAATTAATGAGGCTAAACGGCCACATTTAAGTTCGCTAAACAAGTCTTCAATACGCTCAATTGATGCTTTAGCACTGCGTGGGGGAGTATCTCTGCCATCTAAAAAGGCATGAAAGTACACCTCTTTAGCGCCGCGTTTTGCAGCCAATTGTATACTCGCCACAATATGATCTTCGTGACTATGAACGCCACCAGGGCTTAGCAGTCCCATAATATGAACGGCTTTGTTGGCATGAACAGCTTTATCAATGTTTTCAACCAGTGCAGGGGTTGTATCAAATTCGCCATCATCAATGGCTTTTGTGATGCGAGTAAAATCTTGATACACAATACGACCAGCACCTAAATTAACGTGGCCAACCTCAGAATTACCCATTTGACCACCAGGAAGACCCACATCTAAACCCGATGCTGAAATTAATGTATGAGGGCGAGTTGCCCAAAGCTCATCTAATACAGGGGTATTAGCAGCTAAAATGGCATTACTTTGCTCATCTTCTCTGTATCCCCAGCCATCTAAAATCATTAATACCAGTGGTTTTTTATGCTCTGTCATAGTCACTCCTATTAGGGTCTGTTGACCTTTGCGGATTAAAATTTGTTCAAACTAGGGGCGGTTTAATCGCGGCGCGAGGTTTGTAACCTAGTGGGCTAAGTCAAAACCGAGCAACAAAGAGTAAATCGCCCCTAGGCAGAACCCTTCGGGCAGCACCTGTTTGGCATTGATGCTGCGTTATCGCCTATTTATGGGGAATAACCACACCACATAGGCTCTGCCTTGCCTAAATACCAAACAGGCTGCTGCAAATTTAACCTTGAAAGATCAACAGACCCTAGCGTTGCTAAAATACACGCTAACATTAATGCCAACATGCCAAGCTTAAGCATACCGTGTTTTATAGCTAGGATCAGCAATGAAAAGAAGATATTAAAAATTTTCAATGAGCTCACTCTCTCAATTGAATATTTTAAAGGGTTAGGTTATTTTTCAGTTAAAAGAGCACTACATTGTGGCTTTCACGCGTGCTTAAACTCGCATTTTTAGCTGATTTGGGTATACTTGCGCGGCTAATCCCTATTTTATTCAAGTATTGAATAGGCTTGTGGGGTAAGTTAAGCCTATGTGTAGGTAAAACTCAGAGTAGCCTAGCAGTGCTCTAAATTGACTTATTGATGAGTGACTACTCATTGTGTAAGTGCAATAAATATGAATTAAATATCTAAAACACCTTGTTTTAGCATGTAACTTTATAGTGGAAGTCGAATGGATCAATATATTGAATTTGTCTCAAATCATCCAATTCTAAGCCTAGCTTGGGTTGCGATTGCGTTTCTTATTGTTAGTGGCGCAATAAAAAGTAAATTTTCAGCAATTCGTCAGATCAATCCTCAGCAGTTAACGTTACTTATTAACCGCGAAGACGGTCAGGTTGTTGATATGCGCGGGCAAAAAGAGTTTAAAACAGGTCATATTGCCGGTGCTGTGCACTTAAACCCAGAAAAAGCTAAAGAATCTGATTTCTCAACCCTTGAAAAGTATAAGAGCAAACCCATTATAGTGGTATGTGCTGCAGGCATGACTGCCTCAGGTGTTGCAACCGCAATGCATAAAGCAGGCTATGAACAGGTTTATGTTTTATCTGGCGGTATGGGTGCGTGGCAATCAGCAAGTCTGCCAACAACAAGCGGTCGCTAATATCTCTTAGCTAAACCGATTAAGGATTAATTATGAGTAACGTTGTTTTATACACCAAAGGATATTGTCCTTTTTGTCATCGCGCATTAGCGCTGTTAGACAGCAAAGGTGTAAAATACACAAACATTGATATTGGCGTTCAGCCAGAGCTTCGCGATGAAATGATCGCCAAAGCCGGTGGCGCAAGCACGGTTCCACAAATTTTTATCAACGATGAACACATCGGTGGCTGTGACGACATGATGGCACTAGAAGCACAAGGTCACCTTGACGCTAAGCTGAGTGCTTAATTTAATTAATTATAATAAATAACAGGTTAGGAATAACAATGAACGAACAAAATCAAAATGCAGCAGCAGAAGCTGATGCAGGCGCACAGTTTACTATTCAACGTATTTACACTAAAGATGTGTCGTTTGAAACGCCAAATTCACCAGCTATTTTTCAAAAAGAGTGGGCTCCAGAAGTAAAATTAGATTTAGATACACGTTCTAATAAGCTTGATGAAGGTGTATACGAAGTTGTTTTAGCATTAACTGTGACGGCATCTATTGGTGAAGAAACTGCGTTTTTGTGTGAAATTCAACAAGCAGGTATTTTTACTATTGCTGAAGTTGAAGAGATGCAATTAGCACATATGCTAGGTGCATTCTGTCCTAACGTGTTATTCCCATATGCACGTGAAGCGGTATCGAACTTAGTAAACCGTGGTACGTTTCCACAACTTAATCTTGCGCCAGTTAACTTTGACGCATTATTTGCACAGTACATGCAGCAACGCACAGCGCAAGCTGAGCAGGCTTCAGCAGACGCATAATTTATGAATACAGCAACATCAGCTGTTACTGTTTTAGGGGCGGGGTCATATGGCACCGCCCTTGCTATTTGTTTAGCCCGAAATGGTCACAAAGTGACTTTATGGGGGCGCAATAGCCAAGACGTTGCGACGCTTGCAGCTGAGCGAAAAAATCAACGTTACTTACCTGATATTCCTTTTCCTGACACCTTAACTCTTGAAGCCGATTTACAGCATGCAACAGCAGCTAGCGATATTGTTTTAGTTGTTGTGCCAAGTCATGCGTTTGCTGACACGTTAAAGCAAATTAAACCGGCTTTGCGCTCTGATGCAAAAATAGCGTGGGCTACTAAAGGGCTTGAGCCAGATACTGGGCGTTTATTGCAAGAAGTGGCAGTGCAAGAACTCGGTGAAGAAGTACCATTAGCAGTGCTTTCGGGGCCAACTTTTGCCAAAGAAATGGCTAAGGGCTCACCAACCGCTATTTCGGTGTCATCAACGTCATCAGCATTTGCGAAACAAATTGCCGATTTATTACATTGCGGTCGCTCGTTTAGAGTGTACAACAATGACGACTTTATTGGCATACAGCTTGGTGGTGCGGTTAAAAACGTAATTGCTATTGGTGCAGGGATTTCTGATGGTGTTGGCTTTGGTGCAAATGCACGTACCGCGCTTATTACCCGTGGTTTAGCAGAGTTATCGCGTTTGGGTTGTGCCCTAGGTGCAAAGCCAGAGACCTTTATGGGGATGGCTGGGTTAGGCGATTTAATTCTAACCTGTACCGATAATCAGTCGCGCAATCGCCGTTTTGGTTTAGCCTTAGGTCAAGGTGAAAGTGTTGATGATGCGATTGCATCAATCGGCCAAGTAGTTGAGGGATTTAGAAATACCAAAGAAGTGTATTTACTCGCGCAGCGTGCTGGTGTTGAAATGCCAATCACTGAGCAAATATACAAAGTACTTTATGAAAATAAAGACATGAAAGCAGCTGCTATGGCCTTATTAGGTCGTGAACAGAAATCAGAATAAAACGAACTGCTAGGTTTTAGGTGACAGGTATTTTGTTTACCTAAAACCTAAAACCTAAAACCTAAAACCTAAAACCTTATTGGGCGTTTGGAAAACCAAGCTGGCGCCAAGATTCATACACAAACACAGCGACCGCATTAGATAGATTCATACTGCGACTATCGGCTTGCATAGGAATACGCACGCGTTGCTCGTTTGGCAGTGCTTGAATCATATCATCAGGTAAGCCTCGGGTTTCTGGGCCGAATACTAAGCAATCACCCGCTTCATACTGTGCTTGGTGATGAAATTGACTACCTTTAGTGGTGCACGCATACACTTTTTTAGGCTGGCACTTTTCTAAGTAAGCTTCAAATGAAGCATGACGTTGCACATGACTAAATTCGTGATAATCAAGGCCAGCGCGTTTTACACGTTTGTCATCCCACTCAAACCCTAACGGTTCGATTAAATGCAGTGCATAGCCTGTATTGGCACATAAACGAATGATATTCCCGGTGTTAGGCGGAATTTCAGGTTGGTATAAAACAATATCCAGCACAATAAGCCCTATAAAATCTTTAATTTGACGGGCTCAGTATACACGAACAATGAATAAAAAATGATATACTGAAAACATTAAATACAGCATAAAACGGAAAGATACGTGCACAATCGCAGTTATGAATTTTGGGTCAAGGCCTCTAGCATCGTGACCATGGTCATGGTTAGCCTAATGATTGCGACCAAAGCATGGGCGTGGCTGGCGTCGGGTTCGGCGTCAATGCTTGGCTCATTAACCGACTCATTAATGGATATCACAGCGACACTAATGAGCTTTTTGGTTTTATCGTATGCACTGCGTCCTGCTGACGATGACCACCGATTTGGTCACGGTAAAGCGGAGGCGCTTGCAGGGTTAGGGCAAGCTGCCTTTATTGCAGGCTCGGGTTGTTTATTGGCGTTTCACGGTATTGAGCGACTCATTAACCCCGTAGAGCTGACACATTCATTATTAGGTGTTTGGGTAAGCATTTTTGCCATAGTGTGTACATTAGTGATTGTATTTGTGCAAAATAAAGTCGTGAAGCATACAGAATCAATCGCTATAAAAGCCGATTCTGTGCACTACAAAGGCGATTTAATTTTAAATGCAGCGGTGCTACTTGCCATTTTACTTGCTTATTATGGGGTGCTGTATGCTGACCCTTTGTTTGCGATAGGTGTGGCAGGGTATTTACTTTATAACAGCTGGGATATAGCAACAGAGAGTGCCTCACACTTAATGGATAAAGAGCTGCCCGATGAAGAAAAGCAAAGCATTTTTGAGATAGCGCGTAACCATGATGACGTTTATGGGGTGCACGGTATTCGCACTCGACAAGGCGGTAAAGTTAAGTTTATTCAGCTGCATTTAGAGCTTGATGACAATTTACCACTTATTCGTGCCCATAAAGTAGCAGATGAAGTAGAAGCCATGATAAGTGCTCGTTTTGAATCTGAGGTAGATATACTCATCCACCTCGATCCGCTTTCTGTTTTAGTGAATTCTAAAACTGCTCAAGAAGTAACAGACTCACAAAACTGATAAAAATTAGTTAATAGCGGCTTTCGAATTTCGTCACGTTCAAAAAGTAGCTCGTGTTTTGCATCTTCAAAACTCTCGATTTTTGCATGAGCATGCCTTTTTGCAAAACTATACTGCGCTTTGTTATTAACCACTGTATCGCTAGCTGCACTTGCTATAAACAATGGAATTGGTACGTTTAGATTATCAATCGACTTTAAGAATGATATCGTAGCTGCGAGCCAGCCAAATGTAACGCCACCTAATTGTATGTTAGGTTCTAATTGATAGGCTTGCCTAAAGTAGGTGTAACGCTCCTCGCTGCTAGTAAGTACGTTTTCTGTAAATGGGATTGGGTTGTAGTTGCCTTGTCCAAATGCATAGCAAGAGTGTAAACCAAGCCAAGTGGCTAAGTTAACAATAAATTGCGTTGGTATTTTTGGTACGTCTTTTGTAAAAATATCAAACATAGGCGCAGACAAAAACACACCTTTATAGCTGTTTTCAAAATTAGCTAAATAATCAACTGCTATCGCGCTACCCATTGAATGAGCCAGCATGATTTTTTTACCTTGCCAATGCTTTGAAACTATTTGCTGATCAAAGTTATTAAGGTCATTGCTGTAGTTATTATAATGTTTTACAAAGCCTTTATGCTTATTTTTAAGATGCCTGTAAGAGCGCCCCTGACCTTGGTGATCCATAATAAACACAGCAAAATTATTACAGTATAGCTCCCATATCAGTTCTTTATACTTTTCTAGGCCCTCAACACGCCCCGTACTTATCACTACTGCAGTGGTAGCATTGTTAGGGATTGCGTATGCGTAAAATAACTTTCCTGCAGGTGTATCTAAGTAGCTTTTAGTTAAATGTGAAGTATAAAAAACACTAATGGCCTCTTGATTACTCTCAAGCTGGGCTTCTGAACTATAAAACATGCTTTACTCTTTGATTAACGGCAAGGTTATATTAGCACACAAGCCACCTTGTTCTTTATTCGATAAGACTAAATTTCCGCCATGCGCTATTACCGCATTTTTTGCAATGGCTAACCCTAACCCCGTACCCCCGCTGATGCGGTCCCGGGCATCTGATTGCCTAAAAAACGGTTCACACAACTTATCAAGTTGCGCTTTAGGTACGCCTGGACCATCATCACATATTTGTATGTATATGGTATCACTGTGTTTTAAGCTGATACTAATAGTATGTTGTGCATATTTAATGGCATTGCGCAGAATGTTCTCTAAGGCACTGGCAATCAACATTTCGTCGCACTCTATATTTACTTCAACATTACCGTATACAACTAGGGTTTTATTGTGCTGTTTTGCTTCAAACTGAGCATCGTTAATCAGATGGTCAACAATCACTTTCAGTGACTGTGTTTGCAGCGATAAAGGTTGGCTATTAGCTTCTAAGCGCGATACCTGCAATACATCGGCTATCATTTTATCTAGTTGATTAGCTTCTTTTTCAATACGCAATAAATACGATTGGCTTGCTTCACTTGCCTGCATTTGTGCCAACCCCGTAGCCATTTTTAAACGGGTTAGCGGAGAGCGTAATTCATGGGATATATCGGCTAATAAACGCTTTTGAGCGCTGAGTAGCTGCTCAAGTTGATCAGCCATACGGTTAAAGTCGCGTCCTAAAACTCCAAGTTCATCTTTTCGCTGACTATTTATCGCCGCACGCGCACTTAAATCACCGTTTGAAAGCTTGATTGCTGCTTGTTTTAAGCTATTTATAGGGGCAATTAAGTTACGACTAAATAAGAAACTTAATGTAAGTGAGGCGATAATTGCAATGGAAATTTTTAACCAAACGGGTAATAATCTTAAGCGAATAAAGAGTGGTCGCTGCTGATTGATATCGATTTCATATAACTCAAATTCCCCTTCAGGAACCCGAATGCGTACAGGGCCAAAAGCTTGGTAATATTCAGTAAAAATAACCTGTGGCGACATGCCCTTACTAAAGTTAAGTAAGCTTAAATCAATATTGTTCTCAACATTTTTACTGATCAACACTTCATCGCTATTTTGCGAATTTAAATAAAGTAACTTACGTTTAGTTAAACGCGGATGAGTAATAATATCATTAATAGAGCGCTTGTGTTTATGTGCGCTACGCTCAATACCTCGTGCCAAATATTCTAGGTTTTTTTGCATCGGCCCTTGTAGTGGATCATGGCTAATAGCGTTTATTAGTGAAATATTACTTAAGAAAAAGAGCGCTGTAAAAGTGCCTATAATCGTCAGCCAAAACCACGTAAAGACCTTAAAAAATAAATAATACCGTGGGTGGCGAAGCCAACTAAAACGCAGAGGTTTATTCTCCTTGGATGAAGACATAACCCGTTCCCCTCATTGTTTTAATTTTATCGCCCTCAATATGCTCGGCTATTTTTTTACGAATATTACTCACATGCATATCTATAGAACGGTCGAAAGATGCTAAGCGTCTGCCTAATACATCTTCGCTTATTTGCTCTTTGCTAATTACATCAGGCGCGTGTTTTATCAATAAAGCGAGTATTTCGTATTCGGTGCCCGTTAGTGTGAGGGGGCTGTTATTAATACTGGCCTCTCGCGCAGCAAAATTAATAGTAATACCATTTAAAGAGAGCTTTTTATTAGTGTTATTGCTTACACTATTTATATGTTCAATGCGGCGAGTAATTGCTTTTACGCGGGCAAGGAGTTCTCTGTGATTAAACGGCTTTGGTATGTAGTCGTCAGCGCCGAGCTCTAAACCAAAAATACGGTCAAAGTCTTCTCCTTTAGCGGTCAACATAATCACTGGTGTTAATTTACTTTGCCTGAGTTGCTTCAGCACTTCAAAGCCATCTATAGAGGGCAGCATAACGTCTAGTAATATAAGCGCGTAATCGTTTTGCAAGGCAAGCTCTAAGCCTTGTTGACCATCATGTGAGGTTTGAACGCTAAAGCCCTGTGCACTTAGGTATTCGCTTAATAATTCGCATAAACCGGTATCATCATCAATCATTAATAGTTTCATATATAAAGCCTTACGCGCTGTTTATGGTTTTATTTTACGCGTTTAATGTATCAATAGTTAGTCTTTACATAACCTTTACACTGCTTTGCGTTACTTTGCATTGAGCCAGTTATAGTGAACACACTGGTTAGCAGCCAACAACCAACCCAATATAAAGGTGATGATTATGACTAAAGTAAACACGCTATCAAAATTAGTACTTATATGTGGCTTAACAGCTGCAACGCTCAGTGCGGGCAGCGCATTCGCAAAAGGCGATGGCTATAAACAAGAACACTCTCAAGCGCGCTTTTTACTCTCTGAGCGAGCAGCAGATAAGCTGGCACTTA
Organism: Pseudoalteromonas sp. APC 3224; assembly: GCF_030407535.1. Classification (GTDB taxonomy): domain Bacteria; phylum Pseudomonadota; class Gammaproteobacteria; order Enterobacterales; family Alteromonadaceae; genus Pseudoalteromonas. The sequence goes on from NZ_JASDDF010000006.1 coordinate 134,892, forward strand.
CGCAAGATCAACAAACACAACTAAAAGCGATTTTTACAGCGCAAAAAACGCAAATTAAAGCGCTAAGAAGCCAAGACAAAGACGTGCGCAAGGCACAGCGTCAAGCCTATAAAGCACAAATGGATGCATTATTGTCAGCGCCAAATTTTGACGAAAATGCAGCGAAAGAGTTATTAACCGCACGCCAAGATAAGAAACAGCAATTGGGGTTAATTAAATTAAAAACCCAGCATCAAGTAATGCAATTGCTTAACGCTGAGCAAAAAGAAAAGTTAGCTAAAATACAGCAGCGAATGAATAAAAAACATCGCAAACATAGAGCATAACGTTTTAACGCAAAGTAAAAAGCCAGCTAAATGCTGGCTTTTTTATATTACACGAGTGATTATTTGAAAAAGTCATCTTCATTTTTTGCCATCATTGCTTCAATGTCTTCAATCATGTCTTGATTGAATTCATCTGCAGAGGTGATGGGTGCTGAAATTTTATTATTTTCAAACGACCACTCACCTAAGTCAATAAGTTGGCAACGCTTTGAACAAAAAGGGCGGTGCGGACTTTGTGCTGACCATTCTACTTTTATTTTGCAGGTTGGGCAGTTAACCATAGTTGGCATAATTTACTCTCAAATTGATATAGGCTTAGCCGCTCAATTTATCGTTAAGCAACTAAGCACTTTATTTAAAAACTAGTAACACGGTTTATCTCAGCCAGAGAGGTAACACCCTCTGCTGCTTTTCGAAGACCTGATAAGCGTATGTTATTAAACCCTGCTTTAAGTGATACTTCGGCAATTTCTAGTGAGTTACCCCCACGCATAATAATTTGCGCAATTTCTGGAGTAACTTTCATAACTTCGTAAATACCAACACGGCCTTTGAAGCCATCTGTACAGTTTTCACAGCCTTTAGGGGCATATAAAACCATATCCTGTATTTGCTGTTCACTAAAGCCTTGGCGCATAAGTTCTTCACGGGGTAATTGCTCTGGCGTTTTACATTTAGAGCATAACCTTCGGGCTAAACGCTGGGCGATTATCAAGCTGATTGAACTGGCCACATTATACGCGGGTACGCCCATATTTAACAAACGAGTAATCGTTTCTGGTGCTGAGTTAGTATGTAATGTAGATAACACTAAATGACCGGTTTGCGCCGCCTTAATAGATATTTCAGCAGTTTCTAAATCACGTATTTCACCGACCATTACTACATCGGGATCTTGGCGTAAAAATGCCCGCAAAGCGTTAGCAAAGGTCATGTCGGCTTTAGTGTTTATTTGTACTTGGTTAATCCCTTCGAGGTTAATTTCTACCGGATCTTCGGCGGTACTAATATTTCGCTCGGGCTGATTTAGTATATTTAAGCCCGTATACAGGGATACGGTTTTACCTGAGCCAGTTGGACCGGTAACTAAAATCATCCCTTGTGGTTGCTCTAATGCATCGAGGTAGAGTTTTTTCTGCTCAGGTTCATAACCTAAAACATCAATACCTAACATGGCACTTGATGAATCGAGGATACGCATTACAATTTTTTCGCCCCACAAAGTGGGCATAGTACTAACACGAAAATCAATACTTTTACGTTCTGTCACTTTGAGTTTTATGCGGCCATCTTGTGGCTTACGTTTTTCAGCGATATCAAGGCGCGACATAACTTTTATACGGGCAGATAGCTTACTGGCTAAGGTATTTGGCGGGCTGGCTACCTCATGCAAAATTCCGTCGATACGAAAGCGAATACGGTATTTATGTTCATAAGGTTCAAAGTGAAGATCCGAAGCGCCTTTTTTTATTGCGTCCATTAAAATTTTATTAATGTAGACAATAATAGGGGCGTCGTCTTTGTCATCGTCTTTAGGTGTATGATCTTTTTGTGGCTCAGAATCTAGTTCAGCAAACTCTTTAAATTCATCCTCACTTAAATTAAGGCTACCTGCAGCATCCAATAGTTGCTCAATTTTATGGTCAAGCTGTAGGTAGTCAACCACCACCACTTCACACGATAAACCGGTGCTAAATTCAAAGTTTTCAAAAGCGCCGTAATCGGTAGGATCTGAGGCGGCAATATATACTTTTCTGCCTTTTTGTACCAAAGGTAAAATATGATGCTTGCGGATCAGCTTTTCTTTAACTAGCTCGGCAGGAATTTGTGCAACATTAAAATCTTTTAAATCAAAAAAAGGCACTCTAAACAAATCAATACATTGCTCAGCTAAATCGTTGCTATCTATTTTTCCGCATTTAGAAATAAGTTCTGCGGTTGACGCAAAGTCTTGCTGCCTGGCTTTTACGGTATCGGTATCAACCCGGCCGAGGGTAATAAATTTTCTTAGTAACGGTGAGTTAATATTCATTGCGCACCTGATTTAATCCTTCTTTACTCAGCAATTTATCAGAAAAAAGAAAGGAATACATTAATCGTACCAATGCAGCAGATAATTTACCGATAAAAATATCAGTTTATTGCGCTGTGATTGGGTCAGTCACTCTATATTGTAGACTTTGCTTGCTGTAAATAATAATTATGTAGCTTAAGTAAGTCTTGTTTTACATCGTTTAAATCGCGGTTATTATTTAAAATATCATCCGCTTTTTGTTGTTTATGCTCACGAGACATTTGTGCGTCAATAATTTGTTTTGCTTGTTCAGAGCTTATATTGTCACGTTTTGTGGTGCGGGTAATTTGTATTTCTACTGGTACATCAATCAGCAAGGTGCGATTACAGTAGCGATCAAGCCCATTTTCAAATAATAACGGGGCAACTAAAACCACATAGTCGCTTTGCGCGTTTTTTAAGTCTGTGAGTAGTTTAGTGCGTATTAAAGGGTGCAACAGCGCATTGAGCCATATTTTTTGTTCAGGATTACTAAAAATACGCGATCGTAGTTCGCCACGGTTTAATGAGCCATGTTCATCGAGTATGTCAGTGCCAAAATGCTCAACAATAGCTTTTAGACCATCAGTACCAGATTCAACTACTTGGCGAGCCACAATATCAGCATCAACAATAGTAATGCCTTGTGCTGCCAACATATCGCTAACTGCGGTTTTACCACAGCCAATCCCGCCGGTTAGTCCCAATACCCAGTTATTTTTTTGATGTTGTGTATTGCTCATAGTTAGTAGCCAATAAAGTTAAAATAGCTGTTTTGCAGTTGTGTGCCCCATAGCATAGTGATCCAACCGGCTATTGCTAAGTAAGGGCCAAAAGGAATGGGCGTTGCTTTGTCTTTACCTTGAATACTCAGTAGAGCAATGCCAATTACAGCGCCAACTACGCTTGAGAGCAAAATAATGGTCAATAACGATTGCCAGCCCAGCAGTGCGCCAAATACGGCTAGTAATTTAAAGTCGCCATAGCCCATGCCTTCTTTGCCGGTTATTAATTTAAACAACCAAAACACACTCCATAAGCTTAAATAGCCAAATGCTGCGCCAATAATGGCATCGCTAGGGGCAATGGTATAACCCATAACTGAGGCGATTAACGCTAACCATAAAAGTGGCAAAGTAAGCTGGTCCGGCAGTAGCATGTGATCAATATCAATAAAAGTCAGTGCTACCAACGCCCAAGTAATTGCAATGTACAATAAAGCCTGCTCTGTTGCGCCAAAGGTGTAGGCAACCACTAAACTTAAAATAGCGGTAATGGCTTCAACGAGAGGGTAACGTACTGATATTGGGTTGTTACAGGTCGCGCATTTACCTTTTAAAAATAACCAACTAATAATGGGGATATTTTGCCACGGTTTAATCGCCGCTTTGCACTTTGGGCAACATGAATTGGGTTTAACTAAGTTAAACGTGTCAGTAGCTTGTGAAGTGGTTTGTTCAGTCTTTGGGCTGGTTAGTTCATCGGCTAATAATAGGCGGCATTCAGTTTGCCATTCTTTTTGCATCATTAGTGGCAAGCGATATATCACCACATTTAAAAAGCTACCTATACATAAACTTACTAGGCCAACCGTGGTCAAGTAAAACCATAGGTTAACCTGCATCGAGTTGCTGATATCAATAAAAAGACTTTGCATTTATTTTACCTAAAACTAAATTCTGTGTTGATAATACAGTGGTTTTACATAAGTGCAAAATTAGGTTCGAGGTTTGGGCAACGGGCTACGAGATGCGTGGAACCACCGCGTTTTAATTGTTCTGTAGGCGGATCTTTATGTCGCGCAAGGTCATTATTCACAAAGAGGTTAAGAGACGCTTCGCTTTTAGAGGTAGTTAAGTTAAGGTTAATGGGCTGCGAGCTGCGGGCCTCGAACCCCGCGCCTAAAACCTGTCTAAATAACTGAACCTAGTTGGAATATAGGTAAGTACATGGCCACAATTAAGCCACCCACTAGCACGCCGAGTACCGCCATTATTAATGGCTCTAATAGGCTAGATAGGCCATCTACGGCGTCATCCACCTCTTGCTCATAAATAGTGGCCACTTTAGCCAGCATGCCATCAAGCGATCCTGACTCTTCACCAATGGCGACCATTTGTACCACCATATCGGGGAATATTTTTGAATTACGCATCGCCCAGTTCATTTGATTACCTGAGCTTACCTCAGCTTTTATTTCTAAAATAGCATAACGATAAACCGCATTACCTGAGGCACCGGCTGCAGAATCAAGCGCATCTACCAGCGGTACACCGGCAGCAAAAGTGGTCGATAAAGTACGGGCATAACGTGCCACGGCAGCTTTATTTAAAATCATACCAACAACCGGAAGCTTCAATATGGCGCGGTCGGTGGCATCGCGCAGTTTTAAACTTCTTAAATGTACTTCTTTAAATATATAACCGAATGCCACAACGCCAATTAGGGCTATCCACCAGTTGGCTTGCATAAATTCTGAAATACCAATCACAAATAAAGTAAAAGCAGGCAGTTCTGCACCAAAGCCTGCAAAAATATCCTGAAATTGCGGTACTACAAAAATTAACAAAATAGAGGTAACAATGAATGCCACAACTAAAACTGCTGCTGGATAAAACATGGCTTTTTTAATTTTTGATTTTAGCGCTTCTGACTTTTCTTTATAAAGCGCAACGCGATCAAATATTTTATCAAGCGAGCCCGACTGCTCGCCTGATGCTACTAAATCGCAATATAAATCATCAAAATAACGGGGGTGTTTTCTCAGTGCCATTGATAAGGGTTGACCAGCTTTCACTTCATCACCAATAACGGCCATTAATTTACTCACACTTTTGTTGGTGGAACCAGAACCTATCATTTCTATGGATTGTATCAACGGTACACCTGCCATCAGCATGGTAGCTATTTGCCGAGTTACTAAGGCAATATCTTTTGGGGTGATTTTTTGTATGCTTTGTAGGCCAAATAAAGGCTTGGCTTTGCGTTTAACCTTTGAAGGAGTAATACCTTGTTTTCGTAGCTGGGCTTTAACTAGTGCGATACTAGAGCCGGACAATTCGCCTTCAAGTTTTTTGCCGCGGGCACTGACACCAACCCATTGGAATATGTCTAGGTTTGATTTTTCTAATTTTTTAGACATAAAACTGCTCGTAAATAATTCTTAATATCAAGTAAGATTGATACGGCGATATGCATCGCCGTATCTTTAGGTGGTTAATTTACATCGCAGTTTATACCACGGCCGGCAGTTGTGCCTGAACAGCCAGTACCAGTCATAACCCATTTGATTGTTCCGTTAGTAACTGTGGGTGTTATAAGCAAAGCCATTTTTGCCCCTGCTGATGTTGTTCCTGTCGTTGTTAAAGTAATCACTCCATCTGTAGTACTAACACTGTCTACGAAATTTATAGTTGCCCCGTTATCCGCTGCAATATTGGCTGGGATATCTTCAGAGCCTCCATCACAATCACCTAAAGAACCATTCATTTGGCTACACATTGCTACTGCCGTTTTGTAAGATGCAATCCCTGCAAGAGCTGAGCTAACCTTAGTTCTTTGAGTATAATCTTGATATTGTGGCAGTGCTACTGCTGCTAAAATACCGATGATTGCTACTACAATCATTAATTCAATTAGGGTGAAACCCTTTTGGTTTTGTTGTGTCATTGTTTGCATGTTTCCTCTCCTAAAGGATAATGTTGTGGTAAGCCAAACGGGTATAAGTTTATAAATTGTAACTTATGTGTTTACTTAACCTGTTACTACAAAAATAAAATCATTTTTTGCCAAGTTGCGTTTTAGTACTATTGGTAGTTTTTACTTTAAAGTGGCTAACTTAAAGTGATTGCCTCAAAGTTATGACCTAAAGTTAACGCACTTCACGGCGGTTATTTGTTACTCGTCCCTTATTTGAGTATAAACCTAACTATTAAAAGCTAGTTATAACCCGTGTAAGTTACAAGTTAATTATAAAAATAAACTCTGTCGCTTATTTTTACCCTGTCCCTTATAAATGCTTCTTCATTCTTTTTAACTAATTAAGTATTTAAAACTAGTCAGTATGAATGAGTCTAACACTGTTTATTGCGCTTTTGTATGTAAAAACACTATAAAAAACGCATTAATTTAATAACTTGTTACAAATAATCCTTTTGAATTATTTAATGCCCTTTTTTAAAAGCTGTCAATCAATTAGCGCAAGAATATATAAATCAAATTTTACATTATTTACTCAAATCGCATCGATAAATCGATTGATTGTAAATTTTTTGTAAGCGCTCCACTTGAGATAAAGTCGACCCCAGCTTGCGAGTAGGCTTTTAGTGTATCTAGGGTCATATTGCCCGACACTTCTAACTTAGCGCGCTTATTTGTAATGCTAACCGCTTGGCGTATTTGCTCTGGGTTAAAGTTATCTAACATTATGATGTCGGCGCCAGCGTTAATGGCTTGCTCTAGCTCATCAAACGATTCAACCTCAACCTCTATAGGTTTATCGGCATGATTTAGCTTAGCTTGAGTAACCGCGTTATTAATTCCTCCACAAGCAGCTATGTGGTTTTCTTTAATTAAAAATGCATCAAACAAACCAATTCGGTGGTTTGCACCGCCACCACACTTAACTGCGTATTTTTGCAATGCTCTTAGCCCAGGTATGGTTTTACGAGTATCGAGTAGTTGCGTGCTAGTACCACTTAGCTCTTTTACATAATGCGCTGTAGTGGTGGCTGTGCCAGAAAGCGTTTGTACAAAATTAAGTGCAGTTCGCTCAGCCGTTAAAATAGCGCGAGCAGAGCCTGAGGCGGTAAATAGGGTGCTATTGGCACTTACAAAGTCGCCATCGTTAACGCATATGTTTACAACCACGCTTGGGTCGACTTGTTTGAACACTTCAATGATTAGATCTTTACCACAAAAAATGCAGTCTTCACGGGTGATCACTTTCGCATTGGCTTGCTCTGCTTGAGGAATAAGCTGTGCGGTAATATCGCCTTGTTCTGCGCTTTGATAATTTAGGTCTTCATCCAGTGCTAAAGTAACAAGTTGGCTAATTAAGGTGTGCGAAATAGACATGAAAAAGCTCATAGTAGATAATAAATTAACTAAATTTTACTCTGTTTAATTACTAATTAGAAGCAGCTAACAACTAAACTAAAAAGCCAGCGCTTAAATAACGCGTTAATCATATTTTATCGTTTAGTATTACGCTATCTTTATGGGATTAAATCTATTAGCATCTTGATATACATCAATTTTGGTTGATTAACCTGAGCGCTGCGAGCTACGGGTAACGGGATGCGGGTAACGGGATGCGGGTAACGGGCTACATAAGTTTTAAATGAATAGTATGAAAATAGATTCTTTAGGCGTTATAAATAATATTAGCCAGCGGGCGTGTAGCCACTTTGACGAGCGACCTGCTCACAGTGATATCTCGCTGTTGGTTATTCATAATATTTCATTACCCGCTGGGCAATTTAACACTTCTTACGTTGATGACTTATTTATGGGGTGTATTGATTGTAATGCGCACCCTAACTTTAGTGACCTAGAAGGGCTTAGAGTATCAGCGCATTGTTTTATTAAGCGCTGCGGCGAGATTATACAGTACGTGCCTTTTGAAAAACGTGCATGGCATGCGGGGCGTTCCTGCTTTGCTGGACAACAAAATTGTAATGATTTTAGTATAGGTATAGAGCTCGAGGGCACAGATACAACTAATTATACCGATGCGCAATATCAAAGTTTAGCCACATTGGCGCAAGCTATAATGCAGCGCTACCCAAAAATAACAGCCAGTAATATAGTAGGGCATTGCGATATAGCCCCTGGGCGAAAAACCGACCCTGGGGTCAGTTTTAACTGGCGTAAGTTTTTTAACCTAATTAAATAACAAGGGTCTGTTGACCTTTCAAGGTTAAATTTGCAGCAGTCTGTTTGGTATTTAGGCAAGGCAGCGCTTATGTGGTGTGGTTATTCCCCATAAATAGGCGATAACGTAGCATCAATGCCAAACAGGCGCTGCCCTTCGGGTTCTGCCTAGGGACGATTTACTCTTTGTTGCTCGGTTTTGACTTAGCCCACTAGGTTACAAACCTCGCGCCGCGATTAAATCGCCCCTAGTTTGAACAAATTATAATCCGCAAAGGTCAACAGACCCTAAATTAAGCGAGTAACAACATGATTTTGGTTTCAATAATAATAGCACTGATACTTGAGCGTTTAGGTGCTCGCTCTGCGCATTGGCAAATGAGTTATTACGCTAATGGCTACTTAACTCGCTCTGTTAATTTATTGACCAATAAAGGTTTATTTGGCACAGCAACAGGTTTTTTAATTTGGCTATTACTGCCTGTGATTGCTGTTGGGTGTGTGTATTTTTTATCTGACTTTGTACTTTGGCAGCTTGTTTTTAATGTGGCGGTGTTACTCGTTTGTTTTGGTTGTGCTAAGCAACGCGCTTTGTATAAGTCGTATTTAAATGCACTGACCCGAGGGGATCAAACTGCAGCTACCTTATACGCTTTGCAATTAGGGCAAAAACGCACAGAGGAGCAACAAGGCGGCGAAACCTTAGGGCAAACGCTGGCTTGGGTTAACTTTCGATTTTATTGTGCGGTTATATTTTGGTTTGTGGTATTGGGGGTTGCTGGTGCTGTTTTTTATGCATTAGTACGTACCTTTGCAGACTTAGTCAGTGATAACCGCGATGAAGTGATTGCCAAACACTTTAAGCTCATTCACCGTTTGTTGTTTTGGCTAGACTGGTTACCAGCGCGTATTACTAGTTTTGGTTATTTAGTGATTGGCAACTTTAACAAAGGCACGAGTTGTTGGCTGCGCTACGTGTTTGATTTTTCAAGCCCTAACCGTAAGGTGGTTACTTATACTGCATTAGCCGCCGAGCAAGTTGAAGAGCGCTATTATGGTTGCACCTTTGAGGCCACCTGCATGATCAAACTGGTTAAGCGAAATGTACTGTTTTATTTAGTATTGATTGCCTTAATGACTTTATTTGGTGGTTTAAGTTAAAGAGCAGGGGTTAGGTTCTAGGTATTAGTTGGCGGGCTACGAGCAATGAGCAACGGGGAACGGGCTTAAAACCTTTGATCTTTAACCTAGACCCTAAATATGCGGGAGGTAAACTCTCGATTACAATAAAATAAAGGTATGTTTGTATGAGGCGCTACGTTTTATCCTACTGCCGAACC
>NZ_JASDDF010000063.1:0-7177 GCF_030407535.1 Pseudoalteromonas sp. APC 3224
AGTTTGTAACTAAAGCTTAGCTTTGCATTACGTTCTTCACCTGGCATTCCGCCTAAAAACATGGCTTTAGAATAGTATTTTTTATTAAACAGGTTATTAATGTTTAATTGCATCTGCCAATTGTTTGCTTTATAGCTAACCGCAGCATCATATACGTTATAAGCGGGTACGTAACCATTATCAATACCGAATGAACTTGAGTTAGTACTGCGTTTATCAACGAATGTTAAGCCTGCGCTTAAATCAACTGCGTGTGGTAATTCAAACAGCGCTGCTGAGTAAGTAACCCATGAACTAGCTGTTACATAAGGCACCCCTTTTTGGCGGGTATCAAAGCTTGAGCTGTTTGGATTAGTTTTATCGCGGGCGTCTTGATAAACACCGTTAATATTAACTTTCCATTGATCGTTCAAATACGCATTTAAATCAATCTCTACACCTTTTGTCTGTTCTTCGCCATCAAAAAAGCTCTCTACTACGTCAGGTGCTGACACGCCGGCTTCATAAAGTGGATTGGCGTATTCTAAATTAGTGCGCGCACTTTCAAATACTACAATCGAAGCTAGTAATTGATCATCAAATGCTTTAAAACGAAAGCCTAAATCGTTACTCACTGATTCGGAATCGTCTCTATCGGCTTCATTACCAGCAACAGAGCCAAGAACACTGTAAGCTGTGCGTCCTTTCGAGTGATTTAAAAACAAAGCCATATCAGCGTTTACTTGATAAGTAGCACCTAAGTTATACGTTAAACCACTGTCTGATGTGTTTGCTTCAGGCGTTGGATTTGCGCGGCTTTGGCTATAACGTGGGTCTACCCCAAAATGCTCATAACTTTGTTTTATGCGATTATGAGCAACACCAATACGAGTAGTGATCTTGTCGTTAATATAAGCAACATGCTGCAGGCCTACGCCCCATGCTTGTACTTTTTTATTGTAATCACTGGTTTTAAGCGGGTCATAGTCAGCAAATTCACCTGTAGGCCAATTTGGTTGACGTATATCAAAAATATATGGCAGTGCGCCTTGGTAAATCACTTCACCGTCATTGTTTTTAATGACCTTATCAGCATCATAAATAGAGTACTGTTTAAAACGAATATCACGGTCTTCATAGTTGGCATTAACTAGTAGTTCGTTTTCTATATTACCAAGCATAAAGTCATAACGTAAATCTAAGAAGTATTGCCAAGATTTTTCATCCGCTTCTACTTGGCGATATTCTTGGCGTCTGGCAGCAAAAGGATGTAATACATTATCTACAACTAACGGTGCGCGTGGATCTTGGTTAATTACACCGCGTCGGTTCCAATAAACATAATTATAAGCACCTGTTTGACGAGCAAAACTTGAAGTGTAATTGCGATACTGCAGCTGTTGATTTAAAAATAAATCATCACTAATGTAATAATTATGCGCTAGTTTAAAACGCAGCTCTTCACCTTCGTTATCCTTTGCCATCGGTGATATTATGCCATTAGTGCCAAAGTTAAAGGGTGTTAAACCATCATTGCTTGCCAAAGAGTTAGCTAATTCATTTCGTTGTGCTTCACTCAATTGTAACCCACTTGCTGTAGGGTCATTAACTAAATCGGCGCCTGATACTTCTCCAGCAGTTAAACCGTTAACCGATCCACTGTTAAAAATACGAATAGGGTGGCCAATAGAATCCACTGCAATAGCGTCTTTAATATATGCCCCAGACAATACAAAAGATTGTTGGTCATTAAGCACATATTTTAAAGACGAGTAAATTTCATCGCGCTGCTCTTTTAAATCACGAAAGCCATCGCTAGAGGCGGTTTTTGCCATTACCCGATAAGCTAAATCGTCGGTTATTGCATTGGTGCTATCGAGTGCAAGCGAATAACTATCCCACTGACCGATATCCATTTCTAGCGTATGTTGCTCGTTAAACTGTGGTTTTTTCTCAATGAGGTTGATCACACCACCGGCACTACCCATACCATACAAGCCAGTAGCGGGACCCTTTAACACTTCAATAGATTCAACATTGGTTAAAGACCGAGTAGGGTTAAATGTATTGCCCAAGCCTGCGCCGCCATACATGCCATCATAAGTGTAATTAGCACCCAAACCACGAATAACTAAATTGTCACCAATGCCATAGTTATTACCCGCTTGAGTTAGGCCACTCACATTGCGGATCACGTCCTGAAGACTATCAATACCTTGTGATTCAATCAGTGCTTTATCAACAATAACCACGGGTGCTGGGGTTTCCATTAGTGACATGTCTGATTTAGTCGCTAAACCAGAATTCATCACTACTCGGTTTTGTTGCTCGTAAACGCTAATTCGTTCAATATCTGAATTAACTTGTGACTCGTTAGCCATTGCTAAATTTGCGTTTAAACACGCTAGAGTGAGGAGAGAGTATTGAAACCTTTTCATAAACTGATAACCATTCGCATTTGTTAATTTGCGCGAATGATAATGGTTATCATTTTAAATTTAAATAAAAAGTTCAATTTTTTTTACTTCAATAGGTACGTTTGCTTGATTGTTATTCAATGTGATTTAAAAGTAATCATATTTGAAAATTTCAAAGGGGGATTGCAGTAGTTAGTTGGTTTAGCAGAAAGATTTTTTAATAAAATTTTGATGGCTAAACGAGCAGCTTAGCTACATTTGCAAAAAATTTTAAGGTTGAGCGGTGCTCAACCTTATAGAAACGTTTGGGCTTACTGTTTGTAAACCACACCCGCCTTCATAACAAACGGGATCTGCTCTAGTGTAGAAATGTTTTTTAATGGATTAGTATCTACCGCTATGATATCAGCTGCAAAACCAGTTTTAATTTGCCCTAGTTGTTTATCAGCTTTTAATAATTTAGCACTATTAATGGTCGCCGCTTGAATTGCTTGTAATTCACTCATGCCAAATTCAACCATACGGGAAAACTGTTTAGCATTATCACCATGTGGGTATATTGCTGCGTCGGTACCAAATACCATGTTTACCCCAGCTTTAACAGCGCGTTTAAAACTATCACGTTGTTTTTTTGATACCAGACGTTCCTTATTTAGGTTTTCTTCATCAACACCATTTTGCTCACCAAAGCTCAGCGTATACTCTGTATTATAAATATCCATCGATAACCAAGTACCATGCTCTTTTGCAAGCGCAATCGCTTCATCATCTAGAAAGCTAGCGTGCTCAACACTATCTACACCGGCTCTAATCGCCGTTTTAATACCGTTAGTGCCGTGTGCGTGAGCGGCAACAGGTAATTCACGCATGTGCGCTTCATCAACAATGGCTTTCATTTCTTCAAAGGCGTATTGCTGTATGCCGACTTTTGTTCCTTTAGAAAATACCCCACCTGTGGCGCATAGTTTGATTGCATTAGCGCCATATTTTATATTTTCACGCACTTTAATACGTACTGCCCATGGGCCATCAGCAACGCCGGTGGCAGTATATTTCATCTCTGGAGGTAAGCGATTATTATCGCAGTGCCCACCAGTAATGCTCAAAGAAGGCCCAGCAGCCCAGATACGTGGGCCGATAATATCACCGGCATTAACACCGTCTCGCACCGCAATAACACTGTAGCCTTGTGCACCTAAGTTACGTACTGTAGTAAATCCAGCTTCTAAGGTTTGCTTAGCAAAATAGCTGGCTTTAATGGCCATTCGCGGAACAGATTGCCCTAAACGTTCACTTCGAGACACGGTAGGATCGCTGGTTAAATGTACGTGCATGTCCATTAACCCAGGTAACAGGGTAAGCGTTGGTAGGTTTATCAGTTCATCATTACTGCTAAGCTTGGGCTTTTTATTAAATTGGATTTGGCTAATAACACCGTTATCTATGGCAATCAAAGGATTAGATTTAAGTTCGCCTGTTTCAACATCTAGTAAAGCTTTGGCCGATATATAGGTTGTGGCTAGTGTACTTGCACTGGTTAAGCTCAGAAATACGATTGATGCAGTTAGTAAATGTTTTTTCATGTTTAAGTCATTATAATTATTTTCATTTACTTGAATGTAGCAACCATGCGCTATTGAGTAAATAATGTAGCGACGAATAGCATTGACCGTAATTGCTTTATTTAAGTTATTTAAAACCGCATAATTGGCGGGTAAAAACTAACAAGGGAATTTATGAAAGTTATTAAAATAGCTCTGGTTGCCAGTAGCGTTATGTTTGCCTTAAGTGGTTGTATGAGCACCAGCTCACAATTAAACACAAATCAGTCAGTCGCACCTGTAATAAGCGAATTATCAGCCGAGCAGCAATTAGATGTGCTCGTTGCTCAGTACTACGATGAATCATTAGCTTTTAATCCATTAAGCGCTACTTATAATGGCCGCCATGAATTTGATGATCAATTTTTGCCTGAAATATCGCAGCTTAATCGCGATAAAAAAGCCGCATTTTACAAAAAATATCAACAACGCTTAACGCTGATTGATGAATCACAACTGACCGGTCAAGCGCTACTGAATTTTGAAGTATTATCCCGAGATTTAGCCCTCAAGCTTGAGGGGATGCAATATAAAAATTATTTGTTACCGATAAATCAAATGTCGGGTGCGCATAATACCTTCGCTGGATTTGGTTCAGGACAAAGTGCTCAGCCTTTTAATACTGTTGCCGACTACCAAAAATTTATCAAGCGTGCAGATGGTTTCGTTAAATGGCTTGCAAGTGTTGAACAATCAATGGCGCAAGGCGTTAAAAACGATGTGGTACTGCCTATGCCATTAGCAAAAAAATTACTCCCGCAATTTAAAGCGCATGTTGTTACAAGCGCAGAAGATTCTCTCTTTTATTCGCCCATTAAAGCCATGCCCGACTCTTTTTCAGCTGATGAAAAGCAACAGCTAAAATCGCAGTATAAAACACTGATCTTAGATAAATTAGTGCCTGCATATCAGCGAATGAGCGATTTCTTACTTAACGATTATATTCCTTATGCCCGCGATTCTGTTGGTTATGCTGATTTACCCAATGGTAAAGCGTGGTACGAATACCAAATAAAGAAAAATACTACGTTAAGTTTATCAGCGGATGAAATTCATGAGATTGGTTTAAGTGAAGTGGCAAGAATCTTAAGTGAGATGAAAACGGTTAAAGACACCGTCGAATTTGAAGGAGAATTATCAGCCTTTTTTAACCACTTACGTGACTCAGATGAGTTTTATTATAAAACAGCCGATGAGTTAATTGCCGCCTATGAACAAATTAAAGTAAAGATAGACGCCCGCTTACCAAAGTTATTTAATATTGAGCCTAAGGCTCCTTATATTGTCAAAGCGGTTGAAGCGTATCGAGCCCAATCAGCTGCGGGAGCGTCGTATGCAGGACCCGCTCCTGATGGTTCGCGCCCAGGCATATTTTACATCAATACATACAACTTAAAAGCGCAGCCTAAGTTTTTACTCGAAACACTGTCTATTCATGAAGCCGCTCCTGGTCATCACTTTCAAATAGCGCTGCAACAAGAGGTGCAAAGCTTGCCCGATTTTCGTAAATTTGGCGGCTATACCGTGTTTGCTGAAGGCTGGGCATTATATGCAGAAAGCTTAGGCAAAGAATTGGGTTTATTTACCGACCCGTATATGTGGTACGGGCGTCTTAGCGATGAGCAGCTAAGAGCGATGCGATTAGTGCTTGATACAGGATTTCATGCCAAAGGTTGGACACGTCAACAAGGCATTGATTACATGCTAGCAAATTCTTCAATGGCAAAAAGTGATGTTATTGCTGAAGTTGAACGCTATATCGCATGGCCAGGCCAAGCACTATCGTACAAATTGGGTGAGTTTAAAATTAAAGAGCTCAGAAATTACGCCCACCAGCAATTAGGTGAGCAATTTGACATTAAAGCGTTTCATACGCAAATATTGATTGATGGTGCACTACCTATGCCTATTCTGGAGAAAAAAATTAAACGTTGGGTTAAATCTCAGCAGTAATAAAATCGCGCGAAGCCATGCAGATATTAGGGATTGGCTTTGCGCGCTTTGCTGCAATACGTTAGAATGCGCGCTCTTAAAAGGGGCGAGAACACCATGTTTGATCAACAATTAGCAAATACCCAATTTTGGCTTAGTAAAAGCCTGAATGAAATGAACCAGCAAGAATGGGAAGCCATTTGTGATGGATGTGGAAAGTGTTGTTTAAACACCTTTATTGACAGTGAAGACGAAGATGACTTTACTGCTACCGATCAGCTAAGAGAAGGCGAGCAACTAATATTTACCAACATTGTTTGTCAATACCTTGATAACAATACCTGTGGCTGTAGTGAATACGAAAACCGCCAAACATTAGTCCCTTCGTGCGTTAAACTCACTAAAGAAAACCTAAAAGACATCTTTTTCATGCCCCAAAGCTGTAGCTACCGCCGTCTTCATGAAGGGCGCGGTTTAGCAACGTGGCACCCGTTACTTAATAACGGCGATAAAACTAAAATGCATGAGCTAAACATTTCAGTCAAAGATAAAACAGTAAAAGATTGTGATGTAAAATTAGACGATTTTGACTTGTATATTGCCGAGTGGCCAACCAAGGATTGCAACTAGTGAGTAAGTTACAAGCAAGTATTGGTTTAATAAACCCTAAAAGCCCAACTAATGTGGGTGGTGTATTACGCGCAGCAGGTTGTTATGACGCCAAGAAGGTGTTTTTTACCGGCAACCGTTATTTAAATGCACAAAAATTTCATACGGATACGAAAAATGTGGTGCAACGCATTCCATTAACCGCCACTGACGATTTAGAATCAGTCAAGCCACAAGGTTCAAAAGTAGTGGTAATTGAGTTAATTGAAGGTGCCACTCCTTTGCCCGAATTTACTCACCCTGAGAACGCATTTTATGTATTTGGTCCAGAAGACGGCTCTGTGCCTAAAGATGTTTTAAAATGGTGCGACGAAGTGGTGTATATTCCTACTATCGGCTGTATGAATTTAGCGGCAACCTGTAATGTTGTACTTTATGACCGACTCTCCAAATTGGGCGGGATTCAAAGCAGTAATGAAACCATTATTTCATCACGCGATACCAATAATAAAATGAAATGGAAAAAGTGATTTAAATAATAATTACTCAGTGTAACGTCATTATTAAATTCAAATTATAATCTTTTTACTTTCCTAAAAGGCATAGTTGCATAGAGTCTTTCTTTGCGACTAGTTAGAC
>NZ_JASDDF010000064.1:0-6693 GCF_030407535.1 Pseudoalteromonas sp. APC 3224
ATCATTGCTCTAATTTTGGACAACTATGTTAAACAATTATTCTGTGCGTACCCGTTTAGCCGTGCTTGCATTGCTGCCAATTATGATTTTTTTAATTACATCGTTTTTTTTAATAAACACAATGGGAAGGTTAGTAGCAGGGATTGATAGTTTATACGACGACCGTGTCGTACCACTTAAGCAAATTAAACTAGTATCAGACAATTACGCTGTTAATATTGTTGATTTACTTCACAAGTATCGTGCTGACTCTATTAGCAAGTCAGAACTCTTAGCAAATATTAATGATGCTAGAAATACGGCTGATAGTGAATGGAAAGCTTACTTAAGCACACAGCTAACAGCTGAAGAAAAGCGCTTAGTCGATAACGTTGAAAATAAACTAAAGCCTGTGCTTATGCATTTAAATAATTTAATTGTAAGCATTAATAATGATGAGTTTTTATCACTACCACAAAATCAATTTGTTTATGAGCTCTACCAATTATTTGATCCGCTGAGTGCCAGTTACCAAGCTTTAATTGATTTGCAGCTTAAAGAAGCGAGTGACTTTAAAGTCAAGGCTGATGAAAATTATAAATTAATAAAGTCAATAATGAGTGCCACGATCGCAATATTAATTTTACTATTACTGATTGTTGCCTACTTTATTTACTGCTCGATACAAAATCCATTAATGTCATTACGCGATACCATAACGAATATTGCAACCAATGCCGATTTAACAGCTCGTGCTAAGGTTCAGGGTAAAGATGAGATTGCAGATACCGCATCTAACTTTAATGATATGCTACTTCGGATCCAAGATTTAGTAAAAGATATGACAGGCGCAACACTAACGCTTGCTTCGGCAGCTGAAGAAATGAACTCTATTAGTATTCAAGTGGCCAGTACAGCAACCCAGCAAGAGCAGCAATCAGCTATGATTGCAACCGCAATTACTCAAATGAGTAGCGCAATAGAGCAAGTTGCTCAAAACGCGCAAATAACCTCTGATAAAGCTACAAATGCCGACATAAAGGCAGGTCAAGGACAACAAGCTGTTGCTGATAATATCGAGTCAATAAATACGCTTTCAACTTTGGTTAATACAAATGCGCAGCTTATTGCAGATCTAAATACTCAAACCAATGATATAAACCAAGTTGTGATGATGATTCAAAGTGTGGCTGAGCAAACAAACTTGTTAGCCTTAAATGCAGCCATTGAAGCAGCAAGAGCTGGAGACTCTGGTCGTGGCTTTGCCGTTGTAGCCGATGAAGTAAGGCAACTTGCCCACAATACTCAAAAAGCAACCGCTAGTATTAATGAAATGATCACAAAACTACAAGGTATGGCTCAGCAAGTAGTTAGTGCTATGAGTAACGCTGAAAGCAGTGCTAAAGAAAGTGTTGACCACGCTAATTATTCTTCACAGGTGCTCAGCGAAATTAACCAAGAAGTCACCGAAATTGCAGATATGAATACTCAAATATCAACCGCAACTCAGGAGCAAAAAACGGTCGCAAATGAGCTAAGCAGCAATATTAATGAGTTTAGCGCGAGTATTACTTCGGTTAGCGAAAGCTCGCAACAAAATGCTCAAGCATCGCAAGAGCTCGCACAGCTTGCGGCAATGCTACAAGGAAAAGTCAATGTATTTAAAGTTTAGGTGCTTTCATTTTGCCGCATATTGCAGCTGATACCTAAATGAAAACATCATTTGCCATCATTCAATCATTTACAATGATTGAATGATGGCTTATTTGTTACTTTAAGTACTAACTTTATTAGATAATATACTTATCCAATCATGGGGGTTTGAAAGTATAAACTGATATGAGCTGCCATCTTGCGTGAAAACCTCTATCGCATCAGCTGTTATTGGCACAAGGCCTGCGCCCTTGCCTTTACATTCAACCACTTTTAAAATTGTATCGCGGGCAATTGTGTATTGTTCTAACCCCAATTTTTCATTAAAAGGTTCAAAATTTAAGTCGGTTTGCGTGATCCAAAACTTTCCGTCCGCTTTCATAACTCCATTTTGAATGGTTGCCATTGTTGATTTAACGATTGTTCCTTGCATATTTTAATCCCTTCACACATGTATATAATTTCAAATTGCTCAACTTTCATCTGTTTATTATTACAGCTGACTTGATAGCTCAAAGCAAGTTTATTTGTGCACTAACACCACAAAGAGACCTATTAAATTTAAAAGTTACCCGCATATATTTACCTGCTTTAAACTTTGTGGAATAATCGCCCTCCTCTTAGGGGAGTAGCCCGCTCAGTAATGAGTAAACTTATCAACATAATTGCACCTTAAGTGCATGGTAAGTTTGTAATGTTGTAGCAAGCGTTATCGGCGAGACCTAGGTAGACACTATCCTCATGGCGGGAGATAGCTGTTTGCCTTGGTTTAATATTCCCGCCTGAAGATTATATTAATGGATATTTTTTTAACCTCTACCGTCACTGTTGCCCTTGCCGAAATTGGCGATAAAACTCAACTTCTATCGCTATTACTTGCGGCACGTTTTCATAATAAAATAGCGCTTATTTTAGGCATTCTCGCTGCTACTATTATTAATCATGGTTTATCTGCCTGGTTTGGTGATTGGCTGAGCGGAAACTTTGCCGTCGAATACTTACCTTGGGTAGTCAATATAAGCTTTATTGTTGTTGGCTTATGGCTGCTTATTCCCGATAAAGACGAAGACGTTAGCCACAAGTACGATCGTTATGGGGCATTTTTAGTGGCTTTAATTTTATTTTTTATCGCTGAAATTGGCGACAAAACTCAAATAGCGACTGTATTATTGGGTGCACAATATCAATCCGTTTTGTGGGTAACAATTGGTACAACTCTTGGTATGCTGATCGCAAATGTACCCGTTATTTATGCTGGTAAGGCGTTACTAAAAAGAATTCCATTAAATACAGTAAGAGCTATTGCCGCCACCGTATTTGTATTATTAGGTGTTTATGGCTTAATAACCATGGTGTGATTAAGTAACCTACAACAAAAAACCGCTTACCTAAAGTAGGTAGGCGGTTCAAGGAAGTATAAGCAGTCATCGTAGAATAAAAATGAGCCTCTTTTACACTCGGTTAATACAATAGCACCCTTTTGTGTTGGCAATTAACAATGATGAGTTAAAACCAGCCTGTAAATTACTTATCACGGTCTCTACAAACCCGCTACCTTGTGAACAAGCCAACCCTTCTGATAAAGGGCCTGCATAAACAAACTCACCATTTTTATCAATTAAAACTGCGGCTGGCGTTGCCGGAACCACTGACTTTAGTTGGCTATTGAGTTTAAATGTTTGCACCTCGACGCCCTGATTTTTCGCAAAGCGCTGTAAGGCTGATAAGTGCGGTTTAGCTTGTATTGTACAGCCACAATTATCTTCAGTGATAATAAGTAGTTGCGCACTATCTTTGTTTTGCCAAACAACGTGTTCTTTAAATTGCGAAAACCAGTTACGGCGCTCAAGCATTTTATTCTCATCAAAAGGCTTTAATTGACCAAGTTGAAAATACACTAAGCCCGACACAACAACCACAAACCACACACCAATCAATGCAAAAGTAAAATAGCGCTTATTAGTTAAATTTTGCAATACTTTGCTCTAATACATCGATACTGACATCAATCATTTGTACCTTAGCGGTAAGTTGATCAACAATTTTTCCGTCTTCATATTGGCGTTGACGCATTTGATCTGTGCTTGTTGCAATCTGCTCAGTATTGCCAGCCTGTTCAGCAACTACTTGCGCAACTGAGTCAGAACTTGTGGATACGGCCTGTATTTGCTCGCTCATGGAAGAGATATTCTCTTTCATGGTGGCACTAATTTTCGTAAGATCTACAACAAACTCAACACACTGATTCATGGATTGTGTTGAAGTACGGCTGTTATCCACTAAATCTGTTAATGTAGATGCTATTTTAGCTGTTGTTTTCTGGCTGTTATTCGCTAAAGAACGAACCTCATCTGCAACTACAGCAAAACCACGACCATGCTCACCGGCTCTAGCAGCTTCAATTGCGGCATTTAACGCTAGCAAATTAGTTTGATCAGCTATACCTGATATCTCATTCAATAAGCTTGTAATTACATCTCCAGCAGCCACTAAATGACTTAATTGCTCTTCGGTATTAGTTAATAACGTGAGCAACTCTTTACTCTTACTGTCTGTTTGTAACACTTCTTGTAAAGCAACATGGGCAGAGTCGGTAATGTTGCTCACTTGCTGCTTTAAAATATTGCTTTCTTGCTCAACCAGTTTAAAACCATGAGCAACTTGTGAACCTGAATTAGCTATATCATCAGTTTGTGTATTTCGGTGCTTAGCACTGTCTGCCAGCTCATCATGGACATTTATTAACTCTTGGGAGTTATTTTTTAATGAATCAGATTGCGTTTGCACCTGCTTAATAACATCCGACAAGTATTCTAGTAGCGTGTTAAAACCTAGCACTGCACTGCTATCTGTATCATCTGCTCGCATTGAAAGTTTTATTTGATTTGGGTCTTGCATTATTTGCTCTGTGGTATGACTTAACGACAAACCAGCTTGGCGTTCACGCTTTAATGTCACTGCAATAAAGCCAGCAACAAGCGCTTCAACTATGGCATAGGCAGCGTGAATAAGCACAGTTGAAAAAGCTAAACGATCAGGGTCGAAAACATAAAACCCAGTATTTTGCGTTTGTAAATAGTAAAAAGATAAATGATGAATAGCAACAAACACAATAGCCGTAATAAACACTCGCCATTCAACAAACATTATCAGCATGGCTAGGAAAATAAATATTTCGAAATGGACCTCAATAAGCCCATACGCTTGCTGAATATGCAAAAATGAAAACATCATGATTGCAGCAGCAACAACATGAGGTGTAACTTTACTTTCGGGTTGGGTTTTTAATAACCAAATAGGAAGCAAGCACAAGGGCAAGCCGACCAGAAACGCCTCTGTTAGTGTATCGAAATAAAGGCCGATACCAACAGATTCGACAAACAAAAAACAGAATATGATTGTAAACAATCGACTCACACTAGACATAAAAACCTTAATTAATTTTGTAATAAATTAAACACGCTAGTTGTTAGTATAGCCCTTAACAACTGGCAATTTTTTATTTTAAATCAAGCCGAACATTATCAATTAGGTTGATTTAAAATTTTTTAGTGCGCTACTTAACAATTGATAGTATTTGTTTAAAAGTAGACGTCCCTGCTTTTTTTGTCCATTGGAATATTATTGTTTCAGCACATGATATTACTGCTCCTGCTTGACGAAGCTGCTCAACTGCAATGGCTTTGTGCTCTGCATTTCTTGAGGCTATTGCATCTGTAGCAACAGTCACTGCATAACCATGTTGTAGTAAATCTAAACAAGTTTGTAATACACAAACATGCGCCTCTGTACCAGTAACTACTACATGAGGGCGCTGCAATAGCGAAATAGTATCTAAGAACCCCTCTTCGGCGCAGGCACTAAAGCTTATTTTTTCAATATACTGCGCGCTAGGTAAAGCTTGCTTTATTTTCTCATCACTTTCACCTAGCCCTTTTTTATAATGCTCTGTAATTATTGAAGGAATTTGATGAATAGCACTTGCATTTGCAAGTTGTAAAGCACACTCTAAAGTCGTATTAAATGAAGCGATGGCCGGAGCCAGTTTGCTTTGCAAATCGATGACTAAAAGCACGCTGTGCTCTGAGTTAATATTTTCTCTAAAATTCATATGGAGTCCTTTGACTTTTGCTAAACTGACTTTTAACACCCACAAAAAAGCAACAATTAATTCACACCTATAGTGCTTTTTGTAATTTTTAAATTAAACTCATGCTATATTACACCAATACTAAATACCAACCTTGTCGGCCAAAAAGGGTAAGTGCTTTTGAGTAAGTTTTTCTTCGTTGTTTACATATTTTTATTAGTTTGGATGCAACAGAGCTTTGCTTCACAAACTTACTCTGAACAACTACAACGTATTTCTATCAATGAACAACTTTCGCAAAGCTTTGTAGTAAAATCTGTACAAGATGATATTGGTTATGTGTGGGTAGCCACTACACAAGGCCTGTTTCGGTTCGACGGTTACCAGGTTACCCTTTACGAAAGCCCTACAGGTTTAAAAAATAATTATATAGTTAATATCTACAAAGCTAATAACGGTAAATTATTAGTTAGCACACAGCTCGCTGGAAGTTATTTAATTGACCCAAACACATTAAATGCTGAACAAATATATTCAGGTCATTTGAATCAAAATGAAGAAAAATACTCTCCGGTTGTTGCAGTTGCTGAGCAACTTACACATTTTTATTTTTCTATTGATGCGCACGTATATCGGTTTGATAAAAAAACAAAAAAGTTATCTCTTGTCATATCTTTGCCCAATGAAAATATGTTTATCCGTGCGTTGTCACTTTACCAAAACACCTTATATATTGGTTCCGATCAGGGCCTATACACTTATAACTCTGAAAGTAGCGAACGCCAACAAATAAAACTTAACGACACGAAAAAAGTTACTAATGATGGTAACAACGTAAAATTTCTATCTATAGACGAGAAACTTGGATTGTTCGTTGGTACGGTTGAAGGAATGTATCGGATTGCTTTTGATGAAAATAAACATATAGATCCTACAGCATTATCAACACTTATTAGTGATTATAATATTTG
>NZ_JASDDF010000065.1:0-5760 GCF_030407535.1 Pseudoalteromonas sp. APC 3224
TTTGGTAATAAACTTAGATTATGTGAATATCAATCAAGGTGTAAAAGCATTAAAACCTTCAGTTAAAAATGGTATTTTAAATGGATGACTTCTTGCTCAGTCCATATGTATCTCTTTACCTCGGCGCATTTGTTCAGTGGGGCTTTTTAATGGCTTTTTTATACTCATTAGTCACGAGTATAAATAAACCCAAAAAAGAGGCTTTATGGCTGTCGCTAATAATGTCGGTTTCATACTCTTCAAGCCTGTTCATTGATATCCAAAATATTTCTTATATGAAATTATTACTTTTTGATTTAGTAACAATTTTGGTTATTTTGGTGGTAAGCAACTTCTTAACTAAAAATGTTATATCTACTTATCTATTATTAGGGTTAAGCATAAACTCACTGTTATTTTTTGGTATGCATCTGGATGTATTTGTTTTTAGTAACAGCTCACCATGGTGGTTCTGGTCATTTTATTCTTTGGGAATTAATCTGATGGATTCCATGATGATAGCTATCTTCTTTATCAATAAAGATTTTTTGGGCTTAGTGAGGCTTAAGAACGTTCTGTTTCCAGCAAGAGCGAAGCTACCTAGCGCAACATAATGAAACGCTAGGCGTTGAGTTTAATGCTTGGTTTTTCCCAGCCTAGATTGCAGGGCTTTCATTACTATGCTATCAACAAACTCACTCACATCTCCGTTATGGCGCGCAACTTCTTTTACCAAGGTTGATGATATAAAGGTATTACGCTCAGCAGGTGTTAAAAATACACTTTCTAAATCAGGGTTTAAACGGCGGTTCATATTCGCGAGTTGAAATTCATAATCAAAATCAGAAACCGCTCTTATACCTCTAATCAATACATTTGCATTATGGTCGCGAGCCAGATCTGCTAGTAGCCCTGAAAAGCCAATGACTTTTACATTATCTAAATGGCTTAAAATCTCATTTGCTAAATCAACGCGTTCTTCTAAAGTAAAACACGGTTTTTTACTTGGGTTATGAGCAATAGCCACAATAACGGTATCGAACATTTTAGCCGCACGCTGAATTAAATCAGTGTGGCCGTTGGTAAGAGGGTCAAATGTGCCTGGGTAGATTGCGGTCACTTTCATAATATTTACTGTGTTATTATTTTTAGCCGTAGTGTAGCAGTGTTTAGTGTGCAAAGCAGCCTTGTAAGTAAATTGTGAAGAACTTCCTGCCTTGATTGTTTTAACGCTGACTATTTGTTTATACTAGGGCCTGTTGACCTTTCAGGATTAAAATTTGTTCTAACTAGGGACGATTTAATCGTGGCGCGAGGTTTGTAACCTAGTGGGCTAAGTAAAAGCCGAGCAACAAAGAGTTAATCGTCCCTAGGACGAACCTTCAGGCAGCGCGTGTTTGGTATTTATGCTGCGTTATCGCCTATTTATGGGGAATAACCACACTACATAGGCTCTGCCTTGCCAAAATACCAAACACACTGCTGCAAATTCAACCTCGAAAGATAAACAGGCCCTAGTGGATTGTTTTAATGCAGCATCGTATTTTCGAAAATTGAGTAATGAGTATATGAATACCAAGGATAAAATAATTCAAACCAGTATTTCATTGTTTAATGAACATGGTGAAAGAGCAATATCAACTAATCATATTGCATCGAGTTTAGGCATGAGTCCGGGTAATCTGTACTACCACTTTAAAAATAAAGAAGACATTATTCGCCACATATTTGCACTTTATCGTGACCATTTAAGTACTCACTTTAAGCCAGTTGATAAAGGCGACGATGCTTTTGAGCATCTTGGCCCTTATTTAGATTCGCTATTTGAATTAATGTGGCGCTATCATTTTTTTTACGACAACCTTGGCGATATTCTTGCTCGCGATAGCCATTTAAAACAGGGTTACATTGATTTTCAGCAGGAATTACTTGAGCAGGTACGTAACATCATTTTGGCCTTGCGGGATAGTGAAATTATTGCCATTGATGAACAAGATGCCATTGAACTTGCTCATACGCTAAAATTAACGGTTAGCTTTTGGACACCCTATATGAAAGCAAGAAGACTAAGTGGTGTGCTGGTTGAGCAAGATATATACCCTGGTATTGTAAAAGTACTGACTTTATTTAAGGCTTACAGTACAGAAAAAAGCGCAAATAAAATTAATCAGTTAAGAGACAAGTACGCACTTTTAGCAAATGCTGCCCCCCAGAATCCTTAAGCCTGTTGAGTTGGTTAGTTCCTAGGCGTTAAATTTTTTGCTATAATCCGCCGCGCCCAATGCCTGGGTGCGCGAATTCCCGCAGTCTAAGAGTTGAACTATGCTTAAATTTATCGTCAAACTTCACCCTGAAATAGCCATCAAAAGCCGTTCAGTCCGTAAACGCTTTACCAAAGTGTTAGAAAATAACATTAAAATTGTATTGCGTCGTGTTGACGAAAAAGTACAAGTACGTAATAACTGGGATAATATTTCAGTTGTTACAAAACTAGATGATGCTCAAACTCGCCTTGATTTTATTGATAGCTTGCAGCGCATTCCTGGCATCGTACAGTTTATTGAAGTGACCGAAACAGACTTTAAAACCCTTGATGACATCTATCAAAAAACCATTGCGTTAGTTGGCCACACTATTATTGGTAAAACCTTTTGTGTACGTGCTAAGCGCATAGGTCAACATGATTTTACTTCAACTGAATTAGAGCGCTACGTTGGTGGCGGGCTTAATCAACATGTTGAAGGAGCCCGAGTAAAGCTAAGCCGCCCTGAGGTAACGATTCGTTTAGAAATTAAAGACGAAAAAGCCTACATAGTGACGCAAACCCATTTAGGAATGGCGGGCTTTCCACTGCCAACACAAGACGATGTATTATCGCTTATGTCTGGTGGATTTGATTCTGGCGTTGCCAGTTATCAGATGATCCGTAAAGGCGCTCGTACACACTTTTTATTCTTTAACTTAGGTGGCGCTGCCCATGAAATTGGGGTTAAGCAAGCGAGCTACTACCTATGGAAGCAATACAGCTCTACGCATAAAGTTAAGTTTATTACCGTTGATTTTGAACCGGTTGTTGCTGAAATTTTAGAAAACGTTGAGAACAGCCAAATGGGTGTTGTGCTTAAACGTATGATGATGCGAGCGGGTAGTGCCGTTGCTGAAAAACTAAATATTCAAGCTTTGGTAACGGGTGAAAGTATAGGTCAGGTGTCTAGCCAAACCTTAGCTAACTTAAGTGTTATTGACCGTGTAACCGAAACGCTGATTTTACGTCCTCTTATTCAACATGATAAGCAAGAGATCATCAATATAGCGCGCCAAATAGGCACTGCAGAAATGGCAGAAACGATGCCTGAATACTGTGGTGTGATCTCTAAAAAGCCGACGGTTAAAGCCAAAATTGAAGTAATTAAAGCAGAAGAAGAGAAGTTTGATTTTGACGTATTAGATACCGTTATTGATAACGCCCGTGTTATGGATGTGCGCGATATTGATGTTGAGGCTAAGCAAGAGCTTAAAGAGGCAGAATCAGTTACAGAGTTACCAGAGGGAGCGGTTGTTGTTGATATTCGCTCACCTGAAGAAGAAGATGCTTCGCCGCTGGAAATTGAAGGTATTGAAGTTATCCACTTACCGTTTTTCCGCTTAGCAACTAAGTTTGGTGATTTACCTAAAGGTAAAGACTATTACTTATATTGCCAAAAAGGAGTAATGAGCCAATTACAAGCGCTTATTCTTCACGAAGAAGGCTTTAACACCGTAAAAGTATATCGTCCTTGATGGCTTAATATATTAGATGCGCGGATTTATTCCGCGCTTTTTTTTGCCAAAATTTCAGCAAGTAAGGCGTCATTATAAGGTGTTGCAATATGGTGCAGTTTTCCTTGCTCACTTATATAGCCACAAATTGCCATGATCTCAGTTTGCCTATTATGCAAAACGTCTTGATGCATAGATGAGTAATTCTCTGCCGTTAAACTCATTACCTTGTAGCCACGCTCGAGAGCATCGATAAGCTTAATATTAAGTTGAAGCGCGGTCGCAATATGGCACGCCTCTGTTAATAAATTAATAATTGAGCTATTGAACTGTGGCGCACGTAACTGGCCATTTTTTATATTGTACAGAGCGGTTAATGGATTTATGGCAATATTAACTAGTAGCTTTTCAAACCGTAGTTGCTCAATATTGTTGCTGACAATTAATTGCGGAATAGTGTGTAATTGCGCACTAAGCTGTTGAATATTTTGAATAGCCAGTTGATTACAGCCCCCTAATACACTTTGCCCGTTTCCGGTATGCTGCACAATATTAGGGTTTGATTTGAACCCAGCCATGCTAGTGGTTAAAAAGTACAACGACTGCTGCTTTGTTAACTGTGCATTTAATTGTTCAACATTACCCATGCCATTATGACTCAGTACAATATGGGTATTATTACCAAGATAAGGCTTTACTTGGGCATAGGCTTGTTGCACTGCAAACGCTTTAACAGTGAATAAAACAATTTCAAATTCAGGAGCTTGAGCTAATTGCTGTTGTGAGATGAAAGTAGCGTTAATTTTTTCTGAAGGGGCATCACCACGGCTATAAAAGCGAGTGTTAAGGGTGCCTTTTTTAGTAAGAATATTAACAGTGTGATGTTTCGCTAAGAAATAGCTAAATAACAAGCCAATAGCACCATCACCAACAACAAGTATGTTAGCCATAACGCTTCTTTTTACGTAGTGTTAATAGGGCTTTAGCTAAAAAGTAGCTCGCCGCACCAATAAAATCGGCAACAAAATCGGCCAGTGATGCTTGTCTGTAAGGAAGGCTATCTTGCATAATTTCTATTGCGGCACCATAGCCGGCTAACAGCAATATTTGTGCATATAACGGCAGTTTAAAGGCTTTATCCATTATAATGGCAAGTAAAAAGAAAATACCAAAATGCGCCACTTTATCTACATGCGGAAATAAGTTTGCAGCCCCTTTTACCTCTTTAGCAAATAAGAAGGTAAATGCGACAATACTAATTAAAAAAATAGCTTGGTAAACACGCCTCGTCACAAAAAATCCTAAAATCGTATAAAAAAGAAGCCTCAGTATATCAAACTAAATTAGTATCGCACCTGAACAAGATGCAGAAAAATGTAAAGATTTATCATTTTAACGTTATAATTGCCGCATAAAATTAAGATTAGCTAGTTAGGAGAACATCATGCCTTCATTTGATATTGTATCTGAAGTAGAAATGAACGAAGCACAAAACGCGGTTGATAACGCCAATCGTGAATTAGAAACACGATTTGATTTTAGAGGGGTCGATGCCTCAATTGAATTAAACGATAAAACAATTAAATTAAAAGCTGAAGCAGATGCTCAGGTTATGCAGTTGTTTGATATTTTAGCTGGGAAAGTTTCTAAGCGTGGAATGGACGTTGCGAGCTTAGAACTTCAAGAGATTTCTCGCGCAGGCAAAAATGTTTTTCGTAACGTTGCACTAAAGCAGGGTATCGAAAAAGATATGGCTAAAAAAGTAGTAAAAGCCATTAAAGATTCTAAAGTAAAAGTGCAAGCGGCTATTCAAGGCGAAGAAGTACGCGTAACGGGTAAAAAGCGTGATGACTTACAAGCTGCTATGCAAGTTGTACGCACTGCCGATTTAGGTCAGCCATTTCAGTTTAAAAACTTCCGCGATTAATTTATTGTTTCGAGCTAGGCACTATAGGCGCTTAGTTCAAAGCAACATGTATTTAGCCAAACACGCTATATTGTTTGGCTTTTTTATTTTTGAAT
>NZ_JASDDF010000066.1:0-5468 GCF_030407535.1 Pseudoalteromonas sp. APC 3224
ACAAGGAAATACGGATATGAGTTCCACTAAAAACACATTAAATCCATTATTAGTTCAAATTACATATTTTTTTGTTCTAGTTTTTCAATTTACGTTTTTATTATCTGGCTTACTTTCCATTGCATACCAAGAGTACGATATAGCACTTGATTTTTTATCTTATTCTTTATTTCCTGTTATTTATATAATTTTAAACTTCATTTTAGTCCGCACTCCAATTTATAAAAAAGTAAAGGCTAACCAATGAACTCACTTTCTAACGCCCAATATGCTCAAGTTTTCCCGCTAAAAACAGCTATTAATTTAACTGCTAATTTTGATAAATTTCATTCAGATATTGGCATTCACAACTCTAATAATAAGCCCGCAACAGGTTTTTATTTTGATAGCAAAGCCTTTAGAAATCGTGTTTTTAAGACCCATTCAAACTTATCTCATATGCTAAGTACTGGGTACTTTTTAGCTGAAAAGTTCAATGGTTTAGTTGAAGCAGATAGACGATTGAAGCATGCCGATACAGCTTTAAAGCTTGGCAATCCTCTTTTTGGTTATATAAACCTATCATGTTCAGACGATGAAATATGCGAAATTGCAGAGCAAAAAGCCCGTTATTGTGAGCTGAAAATAAGTAAAAACGGCTATACTTTATCTGTATTTAACATCCTTGTTAAATACTTAAATTCCTTTGATATTCAAGAGCCTGAACTAGTTTCACCGTATTGCACACACTTTGCAGCAGACTCTTTAACAGGTATTTTAAACCGCTTTGCTGACCCAATTTTCTGGCGTCGTAAGTTACGTAAAATCCAAGCGTTTACTATTGAACAACTAGCACGTGATTTAAGACTCGTACATAAAAAAGCAAGTGCTTATGTATCACAACCAACCATCCAGAACCGCCGTGAACGTAAGCGCAAATCAGCCGAAATAATGTCTGATTTATATGTTGTTCCAAACGATGCAAACCCGTTTGATGAGTTCGAAACACTGCAATCAATTATTGAACGTTCGCATACATCTGGTAAACAACAAGCGGCTGAATTAATGGTTCGCATTCGTGGCTTTGAAGAACTAGCAAACATGCATGGCCATCGCGGTGAGTTCTACACATTATCAGCACCAAGTAGATTTCATGCAGTTCACCATACAGGCCGACCAAATAATAAATATGATGGTTCAACCCCTCAGGATGCGCAGGAATATTTTAACGGTATTTGGAAACGTGCCCGCGCCCTATTCTCAAAACAAAATTTGCGCCCTTACGGATTCCGTGTTGTTGAACCTCATCATGACGGTTGCCCACACTGGCATATGCTTTTATTCATGGAAAAAGGCGATGCAATACAAGTTCGCGCAATCCTGAGAAAACTTTGCACCGAAGATACACCAACCGAATTTAGAACAAGCACCACCCGTTTTAAGGCCATTACGATTAATAAAAGTAAAGGCTCTGCTGCTGGTTACATAGCTAAATATATTACTAAAGCCGTGACTGGTGACAGCATCGACAAAGTAATTTGTTCTCAAGCGGGTGAAATGAAAATACTTCCAGCCGATGCCGCAGAACGTGCATCTACTTGGGCAAGCACTTTCGATATTAGACGTTTTCAGCAAATTGGTGGTCCATCAGTCACCCTTTGGCGTGAACTTAGACGATTAGGCCAAGGTGATACTGGCAAATGTGAGGTTGCAAACGCAATGAATACAACACTAGACACAGTTTCAAAATACGCACTTGAAAAGGTACGCCAAGCTGCTGATTCATCAGATTGGAAAGCATTTTGCCTTGCAATGGGTGGCGTACAAGTTAAACGCAAAGACCAAACGTTACGCATTCACTACCAGGTTCCCGATATTGTAGACAGAATTACTGGCGAAGTTAGCCGCAGTGAATCTAAATCACCCTACTTTGCTACTAAATACGGCGACCAACCAGCAAATCGTATTCTTGGTGTTGCATGGGATGCTGTTGTTGTAATCACTCGGCGCGGTACTACCCAAGTGCTTACTGAAAAAGATATTAAAGCTCAACGTAAAATCATGTGTGGTGTGTCTGAACAAATACAAGGTTGGTACGATGACGGCCGCTTATTCGCACCTAGTGATGAAGATATGCAGTTCCTTGAAGCGTGCGTTCTTGAGGATTATCAAAACATGTGCTTATTCATGGATTACGAAGCTCTGGCTGGCAACATTTCGAGCGACGAAGTCGCGAGCTTGGACTTGTGTCATTAACTGTAACTATTAATAAAACTAAACCCTATTGGAGAAATTATGAATATTGAAGGCGCTATTACAGACCTAGTAAAAGTTAATCGTACAGATGATAAAGGCGCTCCCCTGCCTACAACTGGCGAATTTAAACTTCATACAAAAAACCCAGCTCAAATTTTATCTGTAAAGGTATCTGCTGACCAATTTAACGATGGTACTTATCAGCAATTGGAGAATTTGCAATCTGACCCTAACGGCTGGGGCTTAAAGCCTGTATTGCTCAATATTGAATATTACGAAGGTGCTAACGTAGCACGTCAAATGGATTGGAAAGGTTTCCGCTTACATAGCTTACCTACTGAAACAAAGCAGGTTAAAAGCTAGTTATGCAATGTATTTATTTGAATGCTGACGGCACATTAACCGCTACAAGTGAAACACTTGAACAGTGCTCTGGTTACGTTCTTGTACCCTCACATGAAGCAGCTTCATATGTTGAAAGCATTCAGATAACGGCTCTGGAAATTGCAGGGTCATTCACTTGGGGCTTCGGCTTCATAATATTTTTTGGCTTCTTATCCTATAAAGCAAAGGTCGCCAAAAAGGTTATTAAATTACTTTAAAATTAAGGAAATTATCATGGCTGATATATTCGCAGCAGTAGATTTAACAACAGTAGCAGCATTCGTTACAGGTGCAATGGTTATCGTTGTCGGTGTAGCAATGGCGTTTAAAGGTGGCATCTTAGGTAAACGTGCTATTAAAGCGGTTTAATTTAAGGAGTTACTTATGGGCGGCTTAATCGTCGCCCTTATCCTCACTATTATAGCGATGATAGGGGCTTTAGCTGGTTTTATAGTTTGTCGAAATTTCGGTTGGGGATAGCTGCCAATGAAATATTTAATTTATACACTGGCGCTTATTAGCGCTTTTTTTGTTTCTGCTAACTCTGTAATTGATGATGAATCTAGCCCGTATCACGGTTACGAATACGTTTCTGCGAATGAGAAAGAAGGCACCCTTTATGTTGATTCTTCATATGGCACTACATGGCCATCACCAAAAGCAGGATTTGATAACTATTTTAATTATGAAGCTTATGCAGCTGATTTTTTTCAAGTCAATATTTTAACAGAGCGTGTTGATGTTTCAGGTAGGTTTCACACTTACTTCATTAAATTTGAAACTTTTTCAGACTGTTCTGGTTCACCTTGTAATAGAGATGAAAAGGCATTTACCCGTCAATTTACAACAACTGACGGTACCGTTTATTCTTGCCCAGATTCTTACACCATAGGTCCTATTGAAATAAATAATTCTCAGCTATGTTTAAGAGTTGCAATCATTCCTGAACCCTGTTCAGAATTTGGTAATAACTCATTTTTACCTAACAAATCAGGCGTTGGTCAAGCTGGTGAAAATGCTTGTTATACCAATCCAACTACAGGCCAACAATGTCAATTTAAACAAGGTAACGATAATTTCATTGCAACTGGCAAATCATGTGATGGTGATGAAAATGACTACGGTGACAAACCAACACCCGAACCAACTCCTGATGGTGGTGACGACAATTGTTATAACTACGGCTCTCAAGGTAAAGTTTTAATTTGTGACGTTGACCCAAACGAGGGATGTAACCCAATAATTGTTAGTGGCCAGCAACAATATCAATGCCCGCATGGCTGCGGTTCTATGGATGGTGTTTATTTTTGTACATATGACGATAAAGACGGTGATGGTATACCCGATGATAAAAATGGTAATGGCGTACCTGATAAAGATGAAACCTGTGTTAACGGTAAGTGCAAGCCTAAAAACCCTGATGATAATACAACACCAACACCTGAAACACCTGATATGACTCAAACTAATACCCGCCTTGATAGTGTTATTGGTGAGCTTGATTCTATTGGTGGGAATATTAGAAAAACCAATCAAACTTTAGACGGTATTAATTCAGGTATTCAGGGCATTAAGCAAGGCCAAGATAAATCAAATGGCTTACTTACTGGTGTAGAAAAAAATACAAAACTAACTGCTGAAAACACTGATGTTATCGCGGGTAACACAAAAGGTATTTTAGATTCAATTTCTGAAACTGATATAGGCGATTCATTCAACCCTGAGGGTTCATCTAGTTTTTACGAATCATCTTATGAGAACGGTTGGCAGGGAGTTTGGGACGAAAAAAGCGATTTAATCGGACAGACTGGCTTGTTTGTTTTTTTAAAACAATTCCGCCTTACCTCTGGCGGTTCTGCACCAGAAATGAAAATCTGTTTTGATGTACTCGTTAATTTGGGCTGTAAAACTTTAGATCCAAATTGGGAGCGCTTAATGCCATTTTTAAGAATTTGTATATTTATAACTGCCGCTTTTGTTTGTCGTAGAATTATATTTGGAGGTTAATATGTTGGATTGGTTAGCAACAACTTACAACGATTTTAAACAGTTCCTTTGGAGCATTGTTTTATCTGTTCATGAAATTTACAAAGATTTATTTACGTGGATTTTTGAGCAATTTTTAGACCTATCACATTTAGCATTGACTGGTATGGATTCATATTTTGACACTTTAGATATAACATCTTACTTATCAGGTATCCCCTCTGGTTTGCAGTGGTTTATGTCATCTATCGGTGTCCCTCAAGCACTTACTATGATTATGACAGCCGTAACTATTCGCATATTACTTCAACTTATACCATTCACTAGACTAGGGAGCTAATCATGATAAATGGAATACAAGGTAAACCAGGGGGAGGAAAAAGTTATGAAGCTGTTGTTACTCATATCATACCCACAGTCACAAAAGATAAACGCAAAGTAGTAACAAATTTACCCTTAAACGTTGATAAGTTTTGCGACGTATACGGTGAATATTGCAGAGACTTAATTGAAATAGTAGATGGTGAATTTCACAATTATGGCGGTGAGCGCCCATTTTCAAAGAAAGACCATTACTTACAATACGAGAACTGGCAAAACGAACAAGGCCAAAAAGTTTACTTTTTTATAGATGAGTGCCACTTGGCCATGCCCAGCACCGGCACTGAAAAAGAGCTAACAGAGTTTTTTAGTATGCACCGCCACTATGGTTTTGACATTATGCTAATCACTCAGAACTTTAGGAAAGTAAACCGAGATATAAGGGATATGATACAAATGTCATATCGCTGTATAAAAAAATCACACATGGGTCAAGATGATAAATACATTCTTAAAGTTCATGATGGCGTAGGTACTACAAA
>NZ_JASDDF010000067.1:0-5140 GCF_030407535.1 Pseudoalteromonas sp. APC 3224
TATTTTAGGACTAAGAGTTGATATGAAAATTAATAAAGCTGAAATTAATATTATATAGGTTAGCTCTGAACGCATAATTATGCTTACTCTCTTGCACTGCAAGAAATAATTAATTCGCCGCGACTCTGTGAAGTAAGAGCAAAGTAAACATTCATTTTATTATTATCATTAGTCCTTGGAGCGCTCCTAACGCTAATCGTATCTTTTTTAGTTTGTGAAATGGTAATCTTAAAAGAGCTAATCCAGGGATTTTGTACACCTGTTTGTATAACCGTTGCAGCTGACGCGTTTACAGTAACTTCACCATTTTTATAAATCAACTTATCATCATTAAGAGCTGTCGAAAGGTTTACCAAATCACCCTTTAGCATTTTAGGGGCGTCTTCAAAGTAATTTTCATTAATAATTGCGCAACCAATTTTATTCATAGGAAAAGATTTGGAAGCCGATATACCACTAAATAATATTAATGATATAGATAGAAATATAAACAAAAGTTTCTTTTTCATGTGAATTATCAGACCAATACTGTTAAGGATAAAATATGCCTTTACCGGGGGTTATATCGTTAGCAATCTGCCAGCGAAGAATTTTCTCTAACTCCCAACCTTTCCTGCTTATTTCTCCAATAGTAGCGTCTTCAATCTCTCGTAAAATCAATCCTAATTTTTCAGTAATACTAAAATACTCGTCGAGCTTATCTAATGAATAGGCTATGGCTAGGCCAATAAATAGAGCTACAGCCAGAGGAGCTGCGGCTATTGTAGTTGTTGTTCCTACAGCAACTGCAGCAACCGCAGCGGCAATACTTGATACACCGACTTTTATCAAAGATACAGCTAAATCGGCAAGTAAATTACTAAGTAAAACCTCATCTTCTAAAAAATGTTGAAGTATTATAATTGGAACTGTAAAAAATATTGTTAAGCGAGCACCGGAACGAGCACTCTGAACTATGGCTGAAGTTTTCCCTATAGCCATATCCACAACTCGAGCATTTTTAGCTGTCTTAGTAAATATGGTTTTAAATTCGAGTTTACCTTTAAAAATAATATACTTCTCACCTCGAATATATTTTTCATAAACGCGACCAGTAAAACCTAGATCGCGGATCATTTGAATTAATACTCGACCATCTAAAGCTGCTGATATATTACCAGCCACGACTCGACTTGTGGAAGCAGGCTTATCTTTTGTAGCATTCTTGTGTAATTCGATAAGTTCTTTTTCACTTAGTAGATAAAGTGTTTGATGGTTTTTACGGATGGATTCTATTAATTTTTTATTCTTCTCGATATCCCTGATTTTTAAACTATTCATACTCAATCCTTGTAAGCATATTCACATTTAGTTTGTGATAAGCTACCTAAGTTGGATTAAAAAATCAATATTTCTTGTTTTAGTAATTGAATAAGGCATTTATAAGGAGTTATTTTGAACTGGCAATACTTAAACAAGTAGCCTTTGAAAAAGAAAAGGATCAAAAAAGGTGTCACCCATTAGGTATACAACAATATCACACCACAAAAGACTCGTTCCTCAGAATGGTAAACCCAAACTATATTACAAAATGTATAGCCTCTAAGATAGCCCAATCCAGCAACACCTAAAACAGCACCTCCAGCTTTGCCTGTCTCAACATACTTGGCCTTGGTACAAGCTTGCTTATCTCCTTCTATGCATGCTTTTATGATATTTAAACTGCCCTCACACCTATCAGAGCAATTGCGACATACCCGACTTTTTTCAGGTTTTTGGCTACATTTAAAGTGAGTTTAAATGGTAAGAACACTTGGTTTTTGAATAAAAAGATCAAGAAAACACAGCTGCCTGCTTGACCAGAACTTTCTAATGGGAGAGACCTTGGCTTCCAGTGGTTTTTTGAGGTGTATAAATATTTAATTTCCTATGAAGAACTTACTTGGAGCTAAATCAGTCATTATATTAGTACCATATTTATTTGATAACCTACCAATGAACAAAGGTTCAATATTACTCACATGAGATAGTAGCCCTTTAAGTTGAAGTATTTCCTCATCAGACAGCAATTCAAGCGTATATTTATGAACAAGAGAGGATATGAATCTTTTCTTTTTTCGACCAATGGATAATAAGTTATTGTTAGTTAATGTTATTCCAGTAATGTGTCTATTAAATTTCTTCGATGAAAAAACGGTTTTCTTTGTATTTACTCTGATTTTAGAACCATATAGTTTTTTTAGCGTATTTTTAACTAACTTAGGTATCTCAAATAGAATATCTTTAATATTAGTGCTAAATGCGAGGTCATCAGCGTATCTGGTGTAAGTTATGCCCATGACCTTGCATTCTTTTTCTATTAATCTATCAAAGTTATACATAATAACATTCGATATAAATGGTGAGCTTGGGGCACCAATGCTTAATCTTAAAGGGCTATTTCTCCTTAACTTCCAGAATAGAATTCCTGATATAAACTCAATGTTTCGATCATCTAAACCTATACCAAAAGCTAGCATTTGCTCTATTAAAATACTCGGAGTTATGGATAAGAAAAAGTTCTTGAAGTCCATTTTTAATAAATATTGGTTATCTTTATGGGCTAAAGCGTTTGATTTAATACCTTTTTGTTTTACATATGCGTTAGCGCTAGCATGAATGGTTAACTTATCCTCCAAATGTGTTACGAGCAATCGCTGTAAAAATTTAACTTCTTTTGATGGATGTGCAATTAACCTTCTTTCATCGCTATTTCTTTTAGCAATAGTATATTTCTTGTATCGCCTGGGGGCTGTTGAAGAAAAGTTTAGCAACTCTTTTTCTGGCATTAACAAATCTTCACTAATACGTTCGATAATATTCATTGCGCTCCCCCTAGAGCCCTTTTAATATTGCTAATTTGTTTTAAAGCCAACCTTCTCTTTTTAGATGATTCATTTTCATCAAGAATAAATGATCTTCGTATCGACATTTTGATAGAACCTTCATCTCGTTTAGAGTTATCTTTTGCCCTCCCAAATTTTATTCTTCTGTCTTCGTCATTACATGCGTAGTAATAGTTAACATTACTATATGTTGTAAACTTAATTAAGTTGATTTTTTCTAACAGGAATAACAATCGATGAATAAACTTTTCATTTATATCAACATTAATAGAAGCTAATGCTAATTCAATTTCAGTTATTTTTATAGGACTTGAAATTTGTATTATGTCATGTATTAGAAATGCAATATGAGCACTGTTTTTAATATCAAACTTGGAAGTTTTGTTAGTGTTTCTCAGTTTATTTTTAATATCACCAGCAATTAAATCAATATGCTCATATTCTTGAAGTTCATTGTTTGGCCAAGGGTAGATTAGAACTGATGAAGGGTCTCTTTCAACTAAGCTACTTAACGGTCCTAAATAAATGAAAGAATCTTTTGCTTCAACATCTGATTGAGGAGCTATTACCAAAAGGCGTTTAGACAAATAGCTGTTATTACAAAGCAAACCAAGTTCAACCAATGAACCTGGACTTTCTAGACAAATAATAATCAAGGTTGATACTTTTGCAATGTCATCTTCAAATACCATTAAATCTGAGTACGCACCATCTTTAAAGTAGTCCTTGAAGTCTTCAGCCATAACACAAGATTTTGATAATAAGCGATATTCATCATCGTCATCGTTTAACTCAAAATACTGAATTATACGATCTCTCATGCTAGCCGGAACTAG
The DNA here is from genome assembly GCF_030407535.1 of Pseudoalteromonas sp. APC 3224. Taxonomy (GTDB): domain Bacteria; phylum Pseudomonadota; class Gammaproteobacteria; order Enterobacterales; family Alteromonadaceae; genus Pseudoalteromonas. The sequence goes on from NZ_JASDDF010000067.1 coordinate 3,701, forward strand.
CTTACCAGTATTGTACTCTCCACCACATACAAAAACTCTAGGCGGGTGATACAATACTTGAAAGTTGGAGAAGTCGAAACGCTCAAATTCTTCGATAAGCGTATCATCATAGTTCATTTGCTGGCGTTGTCCCTTGAATTAAAAAAAACGGCCATCATGGCCGTTTTAGTTCTCTCTACCTAGAGGATGCGCTGAAGACTTCTCTAACGCTCCTGAGGAACGAAGGATCTTTAGAGAAGTGCTTTAGCGCAACCCTAAATACCTTCAATAAAATAGTGTCTGGCTAATCGCCCGACAAGGATAAACTGTTGTGCGTTATCCCACGCGTAAAGAGTAAAGAAAGTGTACATCAGCAAAAAAGCCTATTCAATGTTTTAGCTTGAAAATATGACAAAAATATATTAACTAAAGAGTATTTAAATCCACTTCATACTCTCTCATACCAGAGTACTAAAGTTCAGCTATTACTTCTTGTCAAACTAAACACCAATTTCACGTTTAACACCCTTCCCCGTCATTACGCCCTGAAAATAAGCAATTGATGAGTAATGTCGCGCATGGATGCGCGATAAGGCGAAACTAGGCCATGGATGGCCTATCTTCGCCGTTTACGTTCATATCAATTGTGGTTTGAAAGATTGAGCGTGATGCTCGGGGCGCCGTGGGGTTCCAAGGGGCGGTCGGCGGTAGCCGTCCCTTGGTTGCCGCCAGCAATCTGGCAAAAAACCTTGAATAAGGTTTCTATTTTCTAAAAAAGCCGAACGTATTCACATTACCGATGACGATAACCTCAAGCACCTATTTAAATACTTATTCAGGCTGCCGCCTGCGCGTTAGTAAGCTGTTCGCTAATAACAATTAAACACCTTTTGGGCTGTCGCCCAACACGCCAGCAAGCTGTGCGTCTACAAATATTTAAACACGCACAAAAAAGCCGTTGCATTGCTGCAACGGCTTTTATAATCTCGATAAATCCCCACTCTACAATGAAGATTTTTTCAAATGTAGATCATGAATAGAGTTTGCAACTAGCAGGTCTTGTAACTCAATTACTTAGGTTGGACGTTTTTTAAATAAAGTTTGCAACTCCCTACTCAATCTAACAAGTCTCGGTGTGTACGATTTAAAATAAAGTTTGCAACCAGATTAATTCATTTCTAATCGGGCAATATTTAGAAATGTTTACTAACTCTACCAAACACACCGAGCGTCGTAGGAGGTCTGTATGCTCATCCAAAACTTGAGGGGGGAACAAAACGCTTTCGACAACTGATAAAGAAAGCGGTCCACCAACATAAAAAGTAACTAAGTTATGTATTTGGAGTTTGGGAATAGACAACTAACCTTGCGTATTATTTGAATAAGTGTGATTACCAAGGGGTTATGTCGGTCTAATTACCGAGCGACTTTGTCGTAAATAGCATATCAGCCAGTTGCTAA
>NZ_JASDDF010000068.1:0-5057 GCF_030407535.1 Pseudoalteromonas sp. APC 3224
TGGAGATATAGAAAAACACATTATAAAGTTTGGGAAATTATTATTAGAGCTTCAACATTTTTGTTACCCAACAGTGAATGAAAGAGTGGAAATACATTTCGCCACTCATTACCACAATATGAATGGGCTAGTTCGTTTATATAGCCAACCGAAAAATTCAAATTTATGATTAAATTACAAATAATATAAAGCCCGTACTTAGTGGGCTTTTTTATTATTCATAAAATATTGATTTAATTTTCAACGTCGAATTGATCGTAACTAACACATATCAAATTTTGGCTTTTTTCATTTAGCTCATATAATCTCCATGAATCAATAAAATTCAATTCATCTATAGACACTATTTCTTCTACACTAAAGCCTAACCTAAAGTTAGGTTGTATAAAGTTCCACTCATTACAGAACTGACTATTATGTAAAATAAAAGCGACAAGAGTTTTTTTGTTATATTTGTATTTAAGTGCGTATTTAACTTCATCGTTATAAACATGACCACTAAACCGTCTTATTTTTCGGCCGATCGAAGCACCTATGAGTTTATCTTTAAATTTTGGAAAGGTGCAAGATATATAAACTGATGGGGTTTGTAACTTAATTACTGAGTTTTCAAAATCTGGCTCATAGTTTTTATCACCCCCTATAAATATTTTACTATATTGAGGAACTTCAATTTTCTCACTTGATAAAGGCCCTAAAATTAAAGGGGAATTATATTTCTTTAACACCATTGCTCGACTGTCAGGAAACTGAACTAAAATCTCTTGTATGCTCACTGGTTTATCTTTCTGATTCATCAAAACTAACGAGGTTATTTGAGCGGGAAGGTAGCTTGAACTTGGATCATTTAATGCAAAGTTTACCCTAACGTCATTAGATATTTTTTTATACCCTAAATGGATAGTAAGGGAGGTGGCTAGAAGGAAAAAAACAGGCTTTAAGTACTTGTCTATAATACACAATATTGATTGTGATCCATCAAGAACAGATGGAAGTGCATCACTTAAAATCACCCCAACAAAAATCAACAATATACAGACAAATATCATTTTTAAGTTTTTCATATACATCCTTGTAATAGTTAAAAATATTATTAATTTTAAAGTGACTTACCCGTAAATATTACCTTACCCACTAACGTACAATTGCCGTTTATTGGGATTAGTTGTTCTGACCAATTGGGGTTGGCGGCTTTTAATAATTTGTGGCCACCTTCAATAATTAGCTGTTTAAATGTGGCTTGGTTGTGGTCATCTAAACGGTCTACTAAGTACGAACCGTGAATGCATTCGGCTTCAGGGTCTACAAAAATCAAATCACTTTCATTAAACTTTGGTTCCATTCTCACACCTTGCACCCTTAAAAAATTAAGTCACTGCAATTAACAGGACACATAAAGCGTTATGTATCATAAGCTTTAATTTATCAAATAATTTCCTGGTAGAAAAAAGCTGTAAGCATGCCGCCAAGTTACTAAATTTATGAATTATTTAGACTATGGCATAGGGTCACAGAGGTTTATAGGTTTGAATAGGGAAATCTATTAGTCAAAACATGATTTAAGGGTGATTATTTATTTCTGAGGTTCTGTGATAGAGAATTTATTTATAAACATAGTGCTTAATGTTATAAACTTAAGCTAACTACTAATTTGCTTTAACAATATGAAACTAATAATAAAAACGATTCTATTTTGGGTATTAATCACCTCAACCGCTGCCTTTGCTGAGCTTGCTAAAGTGCAAGTAAATGGCTTTGATATTGAATATGAAATGGCGGGGAGTGGTAAACACACTGTTTTACTTGAGGCGGGTGGCTCTGCAGGGCTTAGTGATTGGGATCCCATTTATAACTCGCTTATCAAGCATGCAAAAGTAATTCGCTATTCTCGAATTGGCAATGGCGGCTCTTCGCAAATAAAGAAAAACTATAGCTCAGAGCAGTATGCTACTGAGGCTTTACTATTACTCAAAGCGCTAAAAATTGATGAACCAGTAGTTTATGTGGCGCATTCTTATGGTGCTTATATCGCAAGGGTATTTGCAGCAAGTTACCCCGATAACATTAAAGCGTTAATGTTAATTGAACCCGCCTCAGAGCATGATGTTGATATTATGCGTAAGATTGATTTACCGCGCGCTGAAAAAGAAATTGCCGCTATAAAACGTGATGATATGAAAAACGGCATGTCGAATCAGTATTTAGACTTTTGGTCGAAGCGACCTTTGCCCGATTATCCACAAATAGCAGATATTCCCGTGACGGTTATTGCCTCAGTTAAAAAATATGAAAATCCATCGGTGTTATTTTTTACTGATAAAGGGCGTGAAATGTGGGGAGAACTGCATTCAAACTGGGCTAATGATTTTCCTCAAGGTGAGATAGTGCTAACCAGTAAAAGTTACCACTATCCACAAAATGATGAGCCAGAAATGGTAGTTAAACAAGTTTTGAAGCTATTATCACGCACTCAATAGCGAGATCGGATTATGTTTTTTAATAACGACTAACTATGAGTTCTTTTTGTAATAGGTGGTATTTTTTATTTATTGTGATGTTTATTACGCCTGCATTAAAAGAGTAAATTAAAACCAAATAAAAAGCACTGCAGGTTCACTACAGTGCTTTTTTAGGGGAATGATATTATTTATTTTGCAGTTGCAACAAGCTTAACCCAATCGTAATTAGTGACACCTAACAAGCCGATTTGTAATGTCTGGCCTGAACTCACTTCTAAGATACAACTTTCATTGTTGTCTTTGTTGTTCGATAAGCAATCATATTGTGTTTTTGTTACCGCTGCATCCGCTCGAACATAGAGGTTAGTATTTCCCTCGCCACCCAATGTTTTTATGTTTACAGTGGTTGCGCCTGTAGGTACTACATAACTATAGCGCTGCCAAAAATCTGGAAATCCATAAGCACGAGACGTTAATACGCGAGTGTCATTATCTGTAGGTGGTGCGCTATTTTCATAATTAGCCACGATAGTTACGTTTTGATAGCTGTTATACGCTTTAAGCATAATGTAAAAACGACCTTCTCCTTGACTTATATTACAGCTTTCATTGTTACCATTTCTAAATGGGCGGCAGTCGTAATTATTTGTGCTTGGCACTGTACTCTTTTTAACATAGAGGTCTGCATCACCTGAACCACCCGTTATGTCGATTGAGATGTTAGTGCTATTTGCAGGTACATCAATATAGTAAATAGTCTCTTGATTTAATGCTGCACTTTGGCCTGTTAATGCTTGCCCTTTAGTTAATTCAACTTCTGTTGGTGAGCCATTTGAAACATTAATTGTTTGGGTTAGCGTGTTTGTATTATTGTTACTATCTTGCACCGTAACAGAGACGTCGTAATCACCCTCAGATACAAAATTATGCACTACAGTTGCACCTGTATCGGTTTGATTATCGCCAAAGTTCCAACTATAGCTATTGATAGTACCTGCTGAGCTGGAGCTTGTTGCATCAAAATTACACTGTAATTGCTCACAGCTGTATTCAAAACGTGCGGTAGGTGGCAGTGGTGTATTACCGTCGTTATCGCCAACAGGCACTGTGTTATTAAAGTAAGTTGCGACTTGGGGCCAAATCTTACTTATTTTGGCGCCTTTATTGTAGCATCCGCCTAAATGATGAAGTGCAATAACACGATTACTTGATGCTGCAACAACAGGAGAACCAGAAGAGCCGCCTATAGTGTCACAATAGTATCCAATATCAGTATTACTTCCACGCCCATTCGTTGAGGGGGCATTAACTTGGCACAAACCATTGGTGTCTTGATCAGATTCAATCGACAGCTCCTTAGGATTACCTGAACCATGTTGCGGAATATAAATACGTTCACTTTGCTGTGCGTTTCGCACATCAAGCCCTAAGTAACCAAACTGTTCAATATTGGCAAAGTCATTAACACTAAATAGGGTGTAATCTAACGTGTAATCAGTTTTAAAAAACTCTTTACCTGTTACTTTTACAGTGGTTTCTCTGGTTGTCCCATTACAACTTTTATTTTGGTAGTTAAACCACACTTCTGTAGAGGCAAGCTCAGATGCAGTTTCAATACAGTGGTTATTGGTAAATAATTTATTATCGCTGCCAACGCGCCAACCGGTACATAAGCTGCGGCCACCAATTACTAAGCGTGCTACGGGGCGGCTGCGGTCAAACTCTGTTGGGTTGTAATTAGCCCAACACTGCACATCTTTGCGCTCATTAATACCGCAGGTAGACAAAGGGGCAGGTTTATTTTGTTCATTGATATTTATATTGGCACTTTCAGTGCCGTAAAAATAGCTATCAATAACACCAAACTGGTGTTGCTGCTTACTGTTTTTTGGATCAGGGTAATATTCAATGATAACGCTGTCATTTGAAACCGACATAGAAGAAAATGAATGCACACCATCATCTCCGTTTAAGCTATCGATTGTTGCAGCGTCCATATTATTCCTACTATATTCATATCGCTCTGAGTTGTCTTCGCTTCTAACGATTAACTTTGCGTCACCATTTAGATCTACTTGGCTAAAATGTAGCTTTATATAATCAGCATTAGGGTGCGATAAAGTTTGGGTAATTACAGGGCCTTGTGTTGTTTCGATTGTAAATTGCCTAGAAAGATTTACATGTGTATTAGCGTGTTTGGCAATTGTGGTTTTTTTTGCTTCTTGAGTGTGTTGTAAAATAGTGAGCTCATCGATTGCAGCAAAACTGTATTGTGCATAGATAGCTGAAGCGAGCAATGCTGCGTATTTACATTTTTTCATCTTTATATCCTTTTTCACTAATAAGTGGTTTGATGTAACGTAAATGATCAACTGCATGCCCATATGATTTAATTTTGAGCAAATAATCAGTACCTAATTTACATACTAAGGGTAGGCCGCATTTTGATCTTCGCCAGAAAAAATTAAAATATTTTTAACTTTACTCGGAAATTATTGCATTTTTCACTTTGAAATCAGCTTATTTTAAAAAGGATAAATGGCTTAATATTCAATATAAAAGTTTGAGCAGAATATGTTTACCGTTGACTCTAAGCGG